>NZ_JAKUSO010000016.1:0-57576 GCF_022449305.1 Oceanibaculum sp.
CCGGCGTGCGCGGCAGATCCCAGGGATTGTTGGTGGTGCCATAGACTTCGTTGAAGCTCTGCCAGTCGGACAGCAACAGCGGCACGTTGGACTTGCCGTAGAGCGTCACGCCGGCCTGCTTCAGGCGGGTGACCGACAGCGCGTCCTGCTTGGGGAAATTGTCCTTCAGCTCCGGCAGGCCCCAGGTGGTGGGCATGCCGACCACATCGAAGGATTCCTTGATCGTCATCGGCACGCCGTGCAGCGGCCCCCAGACAGAGCCCTTGGCCAGCGCCTTGTCAGCCTCCTTCGCGCGCTTGCGCGCACCCTCGACATCCTTCACCACCACGGCATTGATGTCGCCATCATGCTTTTCGACCCGCGCCAGGCAGTGATCCAGCAGTTCGAGAGCGCTGATCTTCTTGTTCTTGATGGCTGCCGCCTGCTTCTTCGCCGGCCAGAATGCAATGTCCATGGTCCCGAGGCTCCCTGCTTGGCTTGATTTCCGCGAATGGTGCGAAATGTTAGCGATGCTGACAGAAAGCGCCAAGCCGAACCGCCGCATGGCCGGTCTGCACCCCGCTGGCGTCGGATCGGATGGCGAAAATCGGTAACCACCCTGACCGACTTTGCTGGACAGCGATTTGGTTTTTCGCTTTATTTCGCCAGCCTCGCGCCAACAAGAACGGCACAAGAGCGGGTTCACCGCGCCGCGCACCAATAAGTAAGCCTCACACAGTCCCATCCGGACAGGGCATACGTCGCAGGGAGACGCAAGGGATACCGATGAGCCTCCTTCTGATCGTTTTGCTGCCGTTTATCGGCGCCATTTTCGCTGCGCTGTCGATACGAGCGGGCCGCAATGCCTGCAGCATCGCCGCGCTCGCCACCACGCTGACCAGCCTCACCCTGCTGCTGACGCACGCCCCCGCCGTCTTTCGCGGCGAGGTGGTGACCGCGCGGTTCGAATGGCTGCCGGCGCTGGGCCTCAACGTGAACTTCTTCGTGGACGGGCTGGGACTGTTCTTCGCCGGGCTGATCCTGGGCATCGGCGCGCTGATCATCATCTATGCCCGCGCCTACCTGTCGAAGGACGACCCGATGGGCCGCTTCATGGCCTATCTGCTGCTGTTCCAGGGCGCCATGGTCGGCATCGTGCTGTCCGACAACATCCTGCTTCTGCTGGTGTTCTGGGAACTGACGAGCCTGTCCTCCTTCCTGCTGATCGGCTACTGGAACCACCTGCCGGAAGGTCGCCAGGGTGCCCGCATGGCGCTGGCCGTCACCGGCGCCGGCGGCCTGTCGCTGATTGCCGGCATGCTGATCCTGGGCCATATCGCCGGCTCCTACGACCTGACCGTGATCCTGCAGAATGGCGACGTCATCCGGCAGTCGCCACTGTACCTGCCGGCATTGCTGCTGATCCTGGGCGGCTGCTTCACCAAGTCGGCGCAGTTCCCGTTCCATTTCTGGCTGCCGCACGCGATGGCGGCGCCGACGCCGGTCAGTGCCTATCTGCACAGCGCCACCATGGTGAAGGCCGGCATCTTCCTGATGGCGCGGCTGTGGCCGGTGCTGTCGGGCACCGAGGAATGGTTCTACCTGGTGACCACCGCCGGCCTTGCGACCATGGTGATCGCGGCGTGGATCGCCCTGTTCAAGGATGACCTTAAGGGCCTGCTGGCCTTCTCCACGGTCAGCCATCTGGGGCTGATCACCATGCTGCTGGGCTTCGGCACGCCGATGGGCGCGATGACGGCGGTGTTCCATATCCTGAACCACGCGACCTTCAAGGCTGCGCTGTTCATGACCGCCGGCATCGTCGATCACGAGGCCGGCACGCGCGACATCAAGCGGCTGGGCGGCTTGCTGTTCCTGATGCCGATCACCGGCACCATCGCCATGGTGACCGCCGCCTCGATGGCCGGCCTGCCGCTGCTGAACGGCTTCCTGTCGAAGGAGATGATGCTGGAACAGGCCGGGCTGACCGTCTGGCTGGGCAATGACTGGATCGTGCCCGTGCTGGCGACGATCGGCGCGCTGTTCTCCGTCGCTTATTCTTTCCGCTACATCGCGCATGTCTTCCTGGGCGAGCAGCGCCATGACTATCCGCATCATCCGCACGATCCGCCCTTCCTGATGTGGGCGCCGCCCGCCTTGCTGGCGGTGCTGGTGGTGCTGATCGGCCTGTTGCCGGCGGTGATCGCCGGGCCGCTGGTCGCCACCGTCTCCGCCGCCGTGATCGGCGCGCCGGCGCCGGACTACAAGCTGGCAATCTGGCACGGCCTCACCCCGGCCCTGTTCATGAGCGTGATCGCGGTGGCCGGCGGCGCGCTGCTGCTGTGGCGCCACGCCACGGCCAAGGCGATCCGCGAATCGGTGCCGCGCCCTGAAGCCAAAACGATCTTCGAGGCCTGTATCGCAGCACTGGTGAGCCTCGCAAGCCGCTTCACGGACGGGCTGCAGAACGGCTCGCTGCAGCGCTACCTCGCCTGGCTGGTGGGCGCGGCGCTGGTGATCGGCTATGGCGGCTATTTCGGCACCACGAACGCGCCGGGCGGCCGACCGACCCTGCCTGCTCCGCCGCTTGCCATCATTGCCTGGCTGCTGCTGATCGCCGCCAGCATCGGCGCGGTGACGATGCACCGCCAGCGCCTGTTCGCGCTGATGCTGGTCAGCGTGGTCGGCCTCATCGTCTCGCTGGGCTTCCTGTATCTGTCCGCCCCCGACCTTGCGCTGACGCAGATCTCCGTCGAGGTGGTGACGGTCATCCTGATGCTGCTGGCGCTGAACTTCCTGCCGAAGGCAACGCCGGTCGAAAGCAGCATGCCGCGCAAGACGCGCGACGGCATCCTCGCCGGGCTGGCCGGGCTGGGTGTCGGTGGTGCTGTCTGGGCGGTAATGACCCGCGATTTCGAGACCATCTCCAGCTACCATCTGGAGAATTCCAAGACCGGCGGCGGCGGCACCAATGTGGTGAACGTGATCCTGGTCGATTTCCGCGGCTTCGATACATTCGGCGAGATCATCGTGCTGGGCATCGCCGCGCTTGTGATCTTCGCCCTGCTCGACAGCGCGATGCATGGCGAATGCCGGCGCAAGCTGATGAACTGGCAGTTCGAGACCGCGCGCGCCGCCGACCGGCACCCGCTGATGATGGTCGTGGTGTCGCGCGTCATGCTGCCGCTGGCGCTGATGGTCGGCGTCTATATCTTCCTGCGCGGCCATAACGAGCCGGGCGGCGGCTTCATCGCCGGCCTGATCGTCGCCATCGCGCTGGTCATGCAGTACATGGCCAGCGGCCTTGGCTGGGCAGCACAGCGCATCCGCATCGACTATCACATGACGATTGGCCTCGGCGTGCTGTTCGCCGCGCTGACCGGCGTCGGCGCCTGGCTGGCCGGGCGGCCGTTCCTGACCAGCGACTACGGCTATTTCACCCTGCCGCTGGTCGGCACCTTCGAGCTGGCAACCGCGATGCTTTTCGATATCGGCGTGTTCCTGACCGTGGTCGGTGCGGTGATGCTGGCGCTGGCGAACCTGTCGCGTATCGGCATGAAGGCGGAGCATCTGACCGTCTCGCAGGAGCCGATGGACCTCGACCCGTCACGCGACGGCACGGCGGCAAAACCAGCCGGTCAGGAGAGCTGACATGGAATTCCTCATGGCATCCGGCATTGGCGTGATGACGGCAGCGGGCGTCTATCTGCTGCTGCGCGCCCGCACCTTCCCGGTCATCGTCGGGCTAACCTTCCTGTCCTATGCGGTGAACGCCTTCATCTTCGCCATGGGCCGGCTGGAGACCGAAAAGCCGCCGATCCTGGCCCTGAAGCTGGCGCAGTACACCGACCCGCTGCCGCAGGCGCTGGTGCTGACCGCCATCGTCATCGCCTTCGGCATGACGGCGATGGTCGTGGTGCTGGTGCTGCGCGCCTATCTGGAAATCGACAGCGACCATGTCGATGGCGACAGCGATAACCGGGAAGGGGCCGGGCGATGAGTCACTGGATCATTCTGCCGGTCATCCTTCCGGCCATCGCCGCCAGCCTGCTGCTGCTGGGCCTGAACAAGGACCAGGCGCTGGAGCGTACCGTCGCCCTGGCCTCTACAGCCGCGCAGTTCGCCGTCGCCGTGGCGCTGACCGTGGCCGCGACGCAGACCCCGGCGGAAGCCTATCTGCTGGGCAACTGGCCGGCCCCGTTCGGCATCGTGCTGGTGCTGGACCGGCTGTCGGCGATGATGCTGCTGCTGACATCCGCGCTGGCGCTGTTCGTGCTGCTCTACGCCCTTGGCGGCTGGGACAAGCGCGGCCGGCATTTCCATGCGCTGTTCCAGTTCCAGCTGATGGGGGTGAACGGCGCCTTCCTGACCGGCGACGTGTTCAACCTGTTCGTGTTCTACGAGGTGCTGCTGATCGCCTCCTACGGGCTGATGGTGCATGGCAGCGGCGGCGAACGTCTCAAGGCCGGCACGCACTACGTCATCACCAACCTGACCGGCTCCGCGCTGTTCCTGATCGCGGTCACCATGATCTATGGCGTCACCGGCACGCTGAACATGGCCGACCTTGCGGTGAAGGTGCCGCAGGTGGCGGCGGGCGATCAGGGGCTGCTGCAGGCCGGCGCGCTGCTGCTGCTGCTGGTGTTCGGCATCAAGGCCGCACTGGTGCCGCTGCATTTCTGGCTGCCCGGCACCTATGCCGCCAGCTCCGCCCCGGTGGCCGCCCTGTTCGCAATCATGACCAAGGTCGGCGCCTATTCGATCCTGCGCTTCTACACGCTGATCTTCGGTGCAGATGCCGGCCCCGCGGCCTTCGTTGCCGGCCCCTGGCTGCTGCCCGCCGCGCTGGTCACGATGGTGATCGGCATGGTCGGCATGCTGGCCGCACGGCAGCTGCGCTGGCTGGTCGCCTTCGGCGTCGTCGGCTCAATGGGCACGCTGCTGACCGGCTTCAGCCTGTTCACGGCAGAAGCGCTGTCGGCCGGCATGTATTACATGCTGCATTCGACCTTCATCGCCGCCGGCCTGTTCCTGCTGGTCGAGCAGATATCGATCCGGCGCGGCAGCGATGCGGTGGCGCCGGGTAGCAGCTTCGCCGGGATCGGCCTGACCTCGTCGCTGTTCATGGCTGCCGCCATCGCCATGGCCGGCCTGCCGCCGCTGAGCGGCTTCCTGGGCAAGCTGCTGATCCTGGACGCCGCGCGCGACAGCGGGGCGATGGGCTGGATCTGGACGCTGATCCTCGTCACCTCCTTCCTGTCCATCGTCGCCTTCGCCCGTGCCGGCAGCCTGGTGTTCTGGAAGCGCGGCGGGGATGTGCCCGAAGCCACCTCCGGTCCGCAGCCGGTCCTGCCGCTGGTCGCCACCATCGGCGTGCTGGCGATGACGGCGCTGCTGTCCGCCTTCGCCGGGCCGGTTTCCGGCTATCTGGACGAAACGGCACGGCAGCTGATGGCGCCGACGGACTATATCGCCGCCGTGCTGGGCGCCGACGCGCTGGCGTCGCGTTGAGGAAGGGAGGATACTGATGCAGCGTTATCTTCCGCACCCGATCATGGTCCTTATCCTCACCCTGCTCTGGATGGTTCTGCTGAACGACTTCTCGGTCGGCGGACTTGTGCTGGGCGTTATCCTGGGCATCGGCATCACGCTGCTGACCAGCCGGCTGTGGCCCGGCGCGCCGCGCATTGCCAGCTACCCGAAGGCCTTTGCCTATTTCTTCCTGGTGCTGTGGGACATCGTCGTCGCCAACGTCCAGGTTGCGGGGCTGATCCTGTTCAAGCGCAATGCCGACCTGAAGCCGGATTTCATCTCGATCCCGCTTGATATCCGCACGCCGGAGGCGATCACCCTGCTGGCCGGCACCATCACCATGACGCCAGGCACCGTGTCCTGCGACCTGTCGGCCGATGGCCGCAGCCTGCTGGTGCACGGACTGAACATTGAGGATGCGCCGGCAGCCATTGCCGATATCAAGAAGCGCTACGAGGCCCGCCTGAAGGAGATTTTCGAATGATCTTCTATGCCATCGCCTTCTGTTTCGCCTGCATCGGCCTGGCACTGCTGATGAATCTGTGGCGCCTCGCCACCGGGCCGACGACCCCGGACCGCATCCTGGCGCTGGATACCATGACCATCAACGCCATCGCGCTGATCGTGCTGTACAGCCTGATGAGCGACACTTCCATCCTGTTCGAGGCGGCGATCCTGTTCGCCATGGTGGGCTTCATCTCCACCGTAGCCTACTGCAAGTTCCTGCTGCGCGGCGACGTGATCGAGTAAGGGGAGCATCATGGATTTCATTCTCGAGCTGCTGCTCTCCGCCTTCATCGTCATCGCCGGCTTCTTCTCGCTGGTGGGTTCCTTCGGCCTGCTGAAGCTGCCCGACGTGATGACCAGGCTGCATGCTCCGACCAAGGCGACGACGCTGGGCGTCGGCGGCATCCTGGTCGCCTCCATGCTCTATAACCTGATGGCCCATGGCACGGTGTCGGTGCATGAGCTGGCGATCACGCTGTTCCTGTTCATCACGGCGCCGATCACCGCCAATTTCATTGCCAAGGCCTATCTGCACGAGCAGCGCGACAAGACCGTGAAAGGCCTGCCAAAGCCGGACGATAAGGCATCCGACTGGGCGACCTACAAGGTGCCGGAGCGTCAGGCCGAGAGCTGAGCCTCCCGCAGCCACTCCAGCGCCTCCAGCCGGTCCGTGAACAGGCGGTGGTTGGCTCTCGGAAAGATGCTGGCGGCGATCTTCACGAGCTGGAAAAAAAAGCCGTCCCGCGCGACATAGGCGACGCGGGATTCGGGTGGCGGCGCGCTGCCCCATGGCGCCAGCTTAACGATGTCGTACAGCACCTCCCACTCGACGATGCCATGAAACCGTGTGGCATCGACGAGCGTCAGCATGTTGGTGCGGACCATGCCGCGCGACAGCGCTTCCTGAAGGCAGGCGCGGACATCGCTCAACCCCGCCTCGTTCTCGACCGTGATGAAGAGCAGGTCCCCCGTGACGGAGAGGGTTACCCGATTATCGGCTGAACCGCTGACGATTATCTCCGAACTTCGATTGTCATTTGCCTGCCTTGCCTGTGCCCTGTCCGAAGCATCATCGTCCCGGCCCGTCATCCCGCCCCCGGTTGAGAATTGAGCAACTTGGTATCCTTAGCGATACCACCCCGACGACTACGATGACAGGCCTAAACATATATAAAGAAACGATGATTCGACATGGCTGACATAAGGCCAGCCCTATGGACAGGCAAGGTCAGGCGCGGCCGAAGGCATCCTCGATGCGCACGATATCGTCCTCGCCGAGATAGGCGCCCGACTGCACCTCGATCAGGTTCAGCGGTACCTTCCCGGGATTTTCCAGCCGGTGCACGCAGCCCAGCGGCAGATAGACCGACTCATTCTCCTGCAGCAGCATCTGTTCATCACCGCGCGTGACCAGCGCGGTGCCGTTCACCACCACCCAGTGCTCGGCGCGGTGGAAGTGCTTCTGCAGTGACAGTTTGCCGCCCGGCTTCACGGTCAGCCGCTTCACCTGGAAGCGGTCGCCGGCATGCAGCGTCTGGTAATAGCCCCAGGGGCGATATATCTGGCGGTGCGTGCTGGCCTCGTCCCTGCCTTCGGCCTTGAGCAGCTCCACCGCATCCTTCACCTGCTGCACGGCATCCTTGGAGACCACCAGCACCGCATCCTCGGTGGCGACCACGATCAGATTCTCGACGCCGACCGTCACGGTCGCGATGCCCTCGCCGCGCACCAGGCTGTTCTTCGTGCCGATAGTCCAGGCGTCGCCCTGCAGCACATTGCCGTCTGCATTCTTCTCGCCAACCTGCCAGAGCGAGGACCAGGAGCCGAGATCGGCCCAGCCGATATCCGCCGGCACCACGGCGGCATGGTCCGTGCGCTCCATCACCGCATAGTCGATGGAGATCGAGGGCGCCTCGGCGAATGCCGCGCCCAGCCGCCGGAAGGACAGGTCGCTGGTCGCCGTGGCGACAGACTCCTCCGCCGCCTTCAGCACCTCCGGCGCGTGGCGCGCGATCTCCGCCAGACAGGCCTCGGCGGACAGCAGGAACATGCCGGAATTCCAAAGATAGCCTTCGGCAACGAAATGTTCGGCGGTGGCACGGTCCGGCTTCTCGACGAAGCGTTCGACGGCCTGCACACCCGTCCCCAGAGATTCGCCCGGCTTCACATAGCCATAGCCGGTCTCCGGCGCGTCCGGCACCATGCCGAAAGTGACCAGCTTGCCGGCCCGCGCCAGCGGCAGGCCCGCCGCCACGGCGGCACGAAGCCCCGCCGGGTCGGCGATATGATGGTCCGCCGGCAGCACCAGCAGGATGGAATCAGGCGACTTTTCGCGCGCGACCAGCGCGGCGGCGGCCAGCGCCGGCGCGGTGTTGCGCCCCTTCGGCTCCAGCAGGATGGCCGCCGGCTCGATATCGAGCTGGCGCATATGTTCGGCAACGATGAAGCGGTGATCCTCCGCGCAGACAATCATCGGCGCGCCGAAGCCCTGGGCCGGCGCGGTGCGCAGAACGGTATCCTGGATCAGGCTGCTGTCGCCCAGCAGCGGCAGGAACTGCTTGGGGTAGCTGAGACGCGACACCGGCCACAGCCGCGAGCCGCTGCCGCCGGACAGGATGACGGGAATGACGGAACTGAAATCGGCGGATTGGGGCATTGCGCTATCCGGATACGGGCGACGGGTCCGTCATCCCTTCGCACAAGCCCTTCCCGCCTGCAAGGGCTAGGCGATGACCGCCGGTTCGTGGCTCAGCGACAGCAGCAGCCCGGCCACCGCCGTCACCAGCATGCCGAGCGTGACCGACCGCCACACGATTCCCGCCAGCTTGTTCTTCTTGTCGTCCTTCATGACCGCCTCCATTGCGGCACAGTCGCAAACTAGATGCATTCTAATTTAATTGCGACTGGCTCGCAATCAAGAAGTTTAGTCGATATCGCCCAGTCTGGAATGGCGATTCGCGGGCGGCACCTCATATTCTAACCGTCACCCCCGGTCTTGTACCGGGGGTCCAAGGTGCAGCCTGCTCAGGCGGCGCCGAAGTGAGCCGAAGCCTGGATTCCCGCAACAAGTGCGGGAATGACGGCAGAAGGAAACCCATACGCCAGCACTTCAAACCCGGCCTTTCAGACAAAAATGCCGACCGCCCCTCACATTTCCTCCAGCGCCAGCGGGGAGATATCGCGGCCCGACAGACCTTTCGGGTTGCGCTGCGCGACCGTCGCCTCAGCCCGGCGCTGCCCCTGCTCCACCGCCTCAGCGGCGGCGGCAAAGTCGAAGCCCAGCACCTGCCCGTTCTCGACGCGCAGCACGCCATCGACATAGACATCGCGCACCGCGCGTTCCGCCGCCGTATAGACGAGGCTGCGCAGCGGGTCGCGCAGCGGCCGCATGATCGGATGCGTGGCATCGACCAGCACGATGTCGGCCTTGGCGCCCGGCGCCAGACTTCCGATATCGTTTCGCCCCAGCGCCTTCGCCGGGCCGGTGGTGACGGCGTTGAACATGTCGGCGGTGGAGACGGCGCGGAAATCCTTCGCGTTCACCCGGGCCAGAATGGCGGCGGTACGCATCTCCTCCCACAGATTATGCGGGTGGGTATCAGTACCGATAGCCATGTTGACCCCGGCTTCCAGATAGCTGCCGAAATGCTCCAGCGTGTGGCCATAGCGCGAGAACACCGTCGGACAGTGCGCCACGGTCGCCCCGCGCTTTGCCAGCAAGCCGAGGTCGCTGCGGCTTTCCCAGTGGATCAGCGAGTGATGGTCCAGGAACATGCCATGACCGATGGTCACGTCGGGCGCCAGGAACCCTACCTCATCCAGCCACTGGATCGGCGTCAACCCATGCCGGCGGGTCATCTCATGGAACTCGACCACGCTCTGCGCCGCATGGGTCTGCAGCGGCAGCTTGCGGGCGCGCGCCGCCTTCACCGACTCCTGGAACATCTCGGCCGAGCAGGTATCGACCTGCGCCGGCATGACGATGCCCGACAGCCGCCCGGACGGGTGCGCCACCGCCTCGTCCACCAGCGCCAGCGCCTTCTCGAACTGCTTCTGGCCGGCCGCCTTGTCCCAGACGAAATCCAGCCGATGGCCGGTCGGCACGTCCCAGCGCGCCTCACGGAACTGCGGCGTCACATAGGCGCGCACGCCGCTCTTCGCCAGCAACTCGATCCACCCCGGATAGCTGGGCGACAGATCGGCGATGGTGGTCACGCCGGACTGCAGCATCTCCGACAACGCATAGGCGCAGGGCGCCTCCGGTCCACCCTCATGGTCCTGGAACAGGGCCGTGCGATCATACAGCGCGCTCATATAGAGCTTCGGATTGCCCAGCTCCTCGCGCACGCCCTTGTAGGTCGGCTGGTTGTAGGGGTGGCAATGGATGTTGATGAGGCCCGGCAGCACGACCGACTGCCGCCCGTCGATCTCGCTGTCCGCCGGCCCGTCATAATCCGGCCCGACATGCAGGATCGCATTGCCCCGGAAGGCAATGTCGATGCCGCGGCGATAGACATGCCGGTTCTTCCGGGCATCCCAGGCTACCGTCCAGTCGGCCTTGCGAATCACGATAGTCTTGGCGTCTGTACTGTTCATGCTGCCCCCCGGCTTGTTCGCTTCGTTGACAGGTAGCATGGCAAGGATTTGCGACCGCTCATAGAGCCTATCGTCTCGACCATCCGCCCCTTCTGCGCTATGCCGGTTCGGCGCAGAGAGGATGTTGCATGACCAACCCGGTGCAGGACCAGTACGAGTCCTATCCCTATCCCGGCCGCAACCCGGCGGAGGAAGCGACGCGGCTTGTCACCGGCTCGCCCAGCCGGGTGTTGGAGATCGACCATTACCTGTTCGGCGGGAAACGCGACTGGAGCAAGCCCTTCCGCGTGCTGGTGGCCGGCGGCGGCACCGGCGACGCCACGGTGATGCTGGCCCAGCAGCTTCATGACAAGGACGTGAAGGCCGAGATCACCTATCTGGACCTGTCCACCGCCTCCCGCCGGATCGCGGAGCAGCGGATCAAGGTACGCGGCCTGACGAATGTGAGTTTCCTCTCCGGCTCGCTGCTGGACCTCGCAGCGATGGGCCTTGGCGGCTTCGACTACATCGATTGCTGCGGCGTGCTGCACCATCTTCCCGACCCGGATGCCGGCCTCGCGAGCCTGGCCGGCGCCCTGGCGCCCGGCGGTGGCATCGGCATCATGGTCTATGGCGAATATGGCCGCGCCGGCCTCTATCCGCTGCAGGCGGCGCTGCGCCAGTTGGCCGGCGACCTGCCATTGAAGGAACAGGTGGCGCTAGCGAAGAAGCTGCTGCCCGCCCTGCCCGTCACCAACGGCTTCCGCAACAACCGCTTCCTCGGCGACCATCGGCGCGGCGATGCGGAGCTGGTGGATCTGCTGCTGCACCGGCAGGACCGCGCCTATACCGTGCCGCAACTGGCCGGGCTGGTGGCGGGCGCCGGCCTTCGGATCGCCAGCTTCATCGAGCCGCTGCGCTACGACCCGTCCCTCTATCTCACCGACCCGGTGCTGGCCAAGCGGGCGGCTTCGCTGCCGGCGCCAGATCAGGCGGCGCTTGCCGAACGGCTGGCCGGCAACATGAAGCTGCACATCGCCTATCTCAGCCGCGAGTCCGGCACCGTGGCACAGCCCGCACCCGAGGCGATTCCGCTCTTCATCGAGTGGGAGGCGGGGACTGTTGCAAAGGCGGTCCAGCAGCAGGGCGGCATCAAGGGCGCCTTCGACGGGCTGCCGGTCACCTTGCCGCTGCCGCGCCAGGCGCCTGCGATCCTGCGGCTGATCGACGGCACGCGCAGGATGGACGCGATCCGCCAGGAAGCCGGCTACGCCGACTGGGACAGCTTCATGGCCGTCTTCAGACCGGTCTGGCGGGCGCTAAACGGCATCAACCGGCTGGTGCTGCGGCACTAAATTCCCTCTCCCCCTTGCGGGAGAGGGTTGCGCAGCCTTATGAGCGGAGCGAATTAGGCGGAGCTGGGTGAGGGGTAGTAGCCCTCCCCCCGATGTCCTTCGAGACGCGCGCTAAAGCGCGCTCCTCAGGACGAGGTCATGGTTGGAATGACGACGGTGCCGCTTGGTGACCTCATGCTGAGGAGCCGCCGAAGGCGGCGTCTCGAAGCATATGGCCGCTTGGCGCCCCCTACTTCCCGCCATGCAGTGCGGTCTTCGGCAGCATGGCGTGGATGCCCTTGTGCTGGTTCACCAGCTGGCTGACACGCAGGTCGCAGGCCAGGCTGCACAGGGTATAGGCATCCTCGCGGCTGAGGTTGGACTTGGCGCAGATCAGATCGATCATACCGCGCAGCGCGATCTTCGCCGCCTCGTCGAGGTCGGGATCGAGGCCGATGGTGATGTAGTGGCGCGATGTTTCGGCCTGCGGCAGTTTCAGGTCCATATCCTTGCGCACGATGAACTCGAAAGTCCCGCTCAGCGCCGTCTCGATGGCGGTGATGCAGACCTCGCCATCGCCCTGCACGGCATGGCCGTCGCCGCAGGAGAACAGCGCGCCCTCGTTGAACACCGGCAGATAGAGCGTGGCGCCGGGGCGCAGCTCCTTGATGTCGAGATTACCGCCCATGGCGCGCGGGATGATCGAGGTCTGCGCGCCCCAGCCCGCCGGCGGGGCGACGCCCATCACGCCGAAGAACGGGTCGAGCGGCAGATCGACGCCCCAGGGAAGCTTCGCCATCATCTTTTCCAGATCCATGCGGATGTGCATCAGGCGGGTTTCCGGGAACTCGTCCGGCAGCGTCCCACCGAGCGGTCGGATGATGTTCCAGCCCCATTCGTCACGCAGCTTCACGTCGATGATGCGCACTTCCAGCACATCGCCGGGCATTGCCCCCTTCACCGCCACCGGGCCGGTGAGGATATGGCCAGGCAGCAGACGCGGCGACTTCTGGTGAATCTCCTTAAGCTCCGGGCGCACCTTCAGGTCGCCGCCGGGCATCACCTCCGGCGCGCCGGAGACGGTGTGGATCGTCACCCGGTCGCCGGACTCCACTTCCAGTACCGGCCTGATCTTCGCGTCGAACGCGCCCCAGTGGCAGGTTTCGGGACTGGAGGAGAGTTCGTGATGCTTGCTCATGGGAAGCCTGCGTGTCTTTCGGAAGGGATCGGCATTTGAACAGAGGGAGCCGGCGCTTGCCAGTGCCTTTGGAGCGGAGAGGACCGCATATCAGCTCCTATCATCGGGCCGATGGCGCATCTCTGCTGGCTTGCCTACACTCCGCCCATCAAACCGAAACACCACACAAGAAAGACCGAACATGGATCTGGGACTGAAGGGCAAGAAGGCCGTTATCACCGGCGGCACACGGGGCATTGGCCGCGCCATCGTCGATATTCTGGCCGCCGAGGGCTGCGATGTGGCCTTCTGCGCGCGCAAGGAGGATGAGGTGAAGGCCGCCGTTCAGGCCGTCTCCGCCACCGGTGCGAAGGCCTATGGCGGTACCGCCGATGTCGGCGATGGCGACAGCATCCGCGGCTTCATCGCCGATGCGGCGGCGAAGCTGGGCGGTATCGATATCCTCGTCGCCAATGTCAGCGCCATGGGCGGCGGCAATGAGGAGAGCGCCTGGCGTGCCAGCGTCGAGGTGGACATCATGGGCACCATGCGCACGGTGGAGGCCGCCCTGCCCTTCCTGGAGAAGGCCGGCAACGGCGCCATCGTCGCCATCTCCAGCGTGTCGGGCATCGAGATTTCCGCCGATACCGTGCGCTCCTACAACACGGTGAAGGCGGCGGTCGTCGCCTACATGTCAAACCTTGCCAAGGCGCATGCCGGCAAGGGCATCCGCGCCAACACTGTTTCCCCCGGCACGATCTATTTCGAGGGCGGCGTATGGGGCCGCACCAAGATCAACGATCCGGCGCGCTACGAGCATTTCCTGAAGAAGAACCGCGCCGGCCGCATGGGCACGCCGGAGGAAGTGGCCCGCGCCGCCGTGTTCCTGGCGAGCCCGGCCGCCAGCTTCGTCTCCGGCACCAATCTGGTCGTGGATGGCGCCTACACCAACCGCATCCAGTTCTGATCCAGCTTGCATCCGCGCCCCGCTTCCGTTGAGGATGGGGCGCGGTATTGGGAGCTGGACATGGACGGTAGCCGATGAAGGTGGCGGTGATCCCGGCGCGGGGCGGCAGCAAGCGCATCCCGCGCAAGAACATCAAGGATTTCTGCGGCCGGCCGATGATCGCCTGGAGCATCATCGCGGCGCAGAAATCCGGCCTGTTCGACCATATCATCGTCTCCACCGAGGATGCCGAGATCGCGCAGGTGGCGCGCGAATGGCGGGCGGAAACGCCGTTCACCCGACCGACCGACCTTGCCGACGATCATACCGGCACCACGCCGGTCGTCGCCCATGCCGTGGAGTGGATGCAGGAGCAGGGCTGGCCAGTAGAGGCGGTGTGCTGCCTCTACCCCGCCTCCCCCTTCATCCATGCCGAGGATATCCGCGCGGGACTTGACCTGCTGCAATCGGGCGACTGGGCCTATGCCTTCACCGTCACGGACTTCCCCGCCCCGATCTTCCGCTCCTTCCGGCAATTGCCCGAAGGCGGGGTGGAGATGTTCTTCCCCGAACATGCCCTCACCCGATCCCAGGATTTGCCGGAGGCGCTGCATGACGCGGCGCAGTTCTACTGGGGCACGCCGGAGGCCTGGCGTTCCGGCAAGCCGATGTTCGCGCCACACACCATTCCGCTGCGCATTCCGCGCTGGCGCGTGCAGGATATCGACAATGAGGATGACTGGGTCCGCGCCACCCACCTCTTCCGATTGCTGGAACTGCATAAGGGCTGACCGGGCATGACGATCGACGATTCCCGCCTCAAGCGCCATCCGCTGGGTTTTCTCCAGGCGGACCCGATGCCGACCGCCCAGGAGCTGAGCGACTATTACGCCAGCTATTACCAGCAGGAGCGCAGCAACTACCGGAAATCCTACACTGCGCAGGAGCACGCCTTCTTCGACGCGAAGCTCGCCCAGCGCGCGGCCCTGGCGGAAAGACTGCGCGGCACGGATACGCCCGGCCGCTTCCTGGATGTCGGCTGCGGCGAGGGTTTCGCGCTGGCCTGGTTCCGGCGCACGGGCTGGCACGTCGAGGGGATTGATCACAGCCTGGCCGGCATCAAGGCGATGAATCCCGATCTGGCGGACGCCGTCACGGCCGGCGACCTGTTCGGACTGCTGGATACGCGTATCGAGGCTGGCGAAAAACACGACCTCGTCTGGCTGACCAACGTGCTGGAACATGTGACCGATCCGGTCGGGCTGCTGGAACGGCTGCGCCGGCTAGTCACCCCCGGCGGTGTGCTGGCGGTCACCGTGCCGAACGATGGCTCCGCCTATCAGGAAAAGTTGCTGGCCGATGGCCATATTCCGGAGCGGTTCTGGATCGCCCTGCCCGACCATCTGGCCTATTTCACGCGCGAGAGCCTGCACAACATCGCCGGCGCCACCGGCTGGGACTGCCGGGAGATCATCGGCGACTTCCCCATCGACCTGTTTCTGATGCATGACGGCTCCAACTATGTGCGCGACCGCGCGCAGGGCGCTTCGGCGCACCGCGCCCGCGTGGAGATGGAACTGCTGCTGGCCGAACAGCCGGCCGAGGCGGTGAACCGCTTCTATGCCGCGCTGGCCGAGGTCGGGCTGGGCCGCAACATCACCGCCTTCCTGACGCCGCGCGACTGACGCCGATGCACAGCCCGCCCGTCACCTATGCCTGCATGCCGCATCCGGTGCTGGAAGCCGGCACCCTGTCGGTACGTGCGGTGCAGAAGGCGGAGATCGAGGCGATCCGACAGTGGCGCAATGCGCAGATCGATGTGCTGCGCCAGGCCGCGCCGATCACGCCGGAGCAGCAGGAGGCCTATTTCGCGCGGCACATATGGCCGCAGCTCCACAGCCCGCAGCCGGACACCATCCTGGTCAGCTACCGGGAAGAGGACCGGCTGATCGGCTATGGCGGGCTGGTGCATGTTGCCTGGGCGCACCGGCGGGCCGAGGTCTCCTTCCTGCTCGACCCGGTTCATATCGGCAACGAGAAGGTCGTTGCCCGCTATTTCGGTACCTTCCTCGGCCTGATGAAAAGGCTGGCCTTCGCCGATCTCGGACTGAACCGGCTGTGCACCGAGACCTATGCAATCCGCCCGCATTACGTCGCCATGCTGGAAGAGAACGGCTTCCGGCGGGAAGGCGTGCTGCGCCAGCATGTCTGGATCGGCGGGCAGCCGGTCGATTCGATCCTGCAGGGCTGTCTTGCCGGAGACGGTGGGTGGGCGGATGAGCAGTAACCGCCATCTGCTGGTGACCAGTGCCGCGCGCAAGATCCCGCTGCTGCGCGCAGCGATCAGCGCCGCACGAAAACTGTCGCCCGACATGCAGGTGCAGGCCGGCGATCTCGACCCGGACGCCCCGGCGCAATATGTCGCCGACGGGTTCTGGGTCATGCCGCGTACAGACGATACGGCACTGGAGGCGCTGATTGCCGGCTGCAGGGAGCGTGGCATCGGCGTCGTGCTGCCAACCCGCGATGGCGAACTGCTGTTCTGGGCGCGGCACAAGGCGCGCTTCGCCCGCGAAGGCATCGCAATACTGGTCTCGCCGGAGGAAAGCGTCAGGCGCTGCCTCGACAAGCTGGCCTTCGCGCGCTTCGGACAGTCGGGTGGCCTGCCCTTCATTCCGGCCTTCGAAGGGCTGGAGGATGCCGGCCCCGCTCCCTACGCCGTAAAGGAGAGATTCGGCGCCGGCTCGCGCGCCATCGGCCTGAACCTCGATGCCGCCTCCGCGCAGGAGCATGCCAAGGGGCTGACCGCGCCGATCTTCCAGCCCTTCATCGAAGGTACGGAAATCAGCGTCGATGCCTGGATCGACAGAAACCACAAGGTGAAGGGGCTGGTCCTGCGTCGCCGCGACCGGGTGGTGGACGGCGAATCGCAGGTGACGACGACATTCCGCGATGCCGCCATTGAGGATGCCGCCCGTACGGCGCTGGAAGCGCTGCAGCTCTGCGGGCCGGTGGTCATGCAGATCCTGATCGACAGGGCCAGCCAGCCGCACATCATAGAATGCAACAGCCGGTTCGGCGGCGCCTCCACCGCCGGCATCGCTGCCGGGCTGGACTCGCTGTACTGGAGCCTCGCAGAGGCCGCGGGCAAGGATGTCGCCGCCCTGCCCTTCGCCCGCATTTCCGGCGAGGTGCGGCAGGTGCGCCTGCCCGCCGACACGCATTTCATCCTGCCGGCATGATCCTGGTCTTCGACCTCGACGACACGCTGTACGACGAAAGCCGCTTCGTCGAGAGCGGCTTCCGCGCCGTCGCCCGTTTCGGCAAGCAGCAATTCGGCTGGGACGAACAGGACTCGCTGGCGCAGATGCTGGAGACGCTGGTGCGCGAGGGGCGTGGCGCGGTGTTCGACCGCTGGCTGGCGGCGCATGGGCAGCACGGCAAGGCGCTGGTCGCGGCCTGTGTGAAGGCCTACCGCCACCACAAACCGACGCTGTCACTGTTCCCGGAGGCGGCTTCGCTGCTGCCCTCCTTGTCGGCCTATCCGCTCTATCTCGTCACCGACGGGCACAAGATCGTGCAGGCCAACAAGGTGGAGGCACTCGGCATCGCGCCGCTGTTCCGCAAATGCTTCATCACGCACCGCTATGGCATCCGGCACGCCAAGCCCTCGCCCTATTGCTTCGAGTTGATCCGGCGGCGGGAACAGGCGGATTGGCCGGAACTGGTCTATATCGCCGATGACCCATCCAAGGATTTCGTCGGGCTGAACCCACTGGGCGCGCAGACCGTCAGGGTGCTGACTGGTCGTCACCGTAACGTGATGGCAAAGCCGGGTTTCGAGGCCCGGTACACGATCCCAGACCTGTTGGCCTTCCCTTCCCTGCTGGCGGAGATGGGACGGGGCTAAAGCCCCCTGGTTAGACCCCGGGCACGCCGCCTTCCACCATATCGGCCTTGAACGCCTCGCCGCGCTTCAAGTCGCGCGACGCCTTGCGGCCCAGAACGGCATCCAGATATTTCGGCAGAAGTCCGTGCGCCGGGCGGATGGAGCGCACCGAGGCCTCGGTGATCGTCTCGCCTTTACGTAGATCGGCCACGACATAGAGCGACCGGCGGAACCGCAAGGAATCCCGCTCCGCCTCGGTCGGGCCATAGACGGGCGTACCCAGGGCGGCCTGCGCCGCGCGCGTATCGGCCACCAGCGTTGCCAGCTCCGCCGGCTCCAGTGAGAAGGCGCTGTCCACGCCACCATCGGCGCGGGCCAGGGTGAAATGCTTTTCGATCAGCGATGCACCAAGCCCGATTGCCACGGTGGAGGCCAGCGTGCCCATGGAATGGTCGGACAGTCCGACCACCGTGCCCAGCCGCGCGGCGAGGTCGGGAATGTTCGACAGGTTCGCGCGCTCAATCGGCGTCGGGTAGGCGCTGATGCAGTGCAGGACGGCGATCTCCTTCGCCCCGGCCTCGCGCGCGGCGGCCACCGCCTCCTCAATCTCCTCAAAGGTCGCCATGCCGGTGGACAGGATCAGCGGCTTGCCGGTCCGCGCCACGAGCCGGATCAGCGGGATATCGACGATTTCCGACGAGGCGATCTTGTAAACCGGCGCATCCAGCGATTCGAGCAGCTCGACCGCCGTGGGATCGAACGGGGCGGAGAAGATGGTGATGCCGATTTCCCGCGCGTGCCGGAACAGCGGTTCGTGCCATTCCCACGGCGTATGCGCGTCCCGGTACAAATCGTACAGGCGCTGGCCTTCCCACAGCCCCTTGCCGACGCGGAAATCCGGCCCGTCATGGTCGATGGTGATGGTATCGGCGCGGTAGGTCTGCAGCTTCACAGAATCGGCGCCGGCCGCCTTCGCCGCGTCCAGGATGGCGAGTGCGCGTCCGATATCGCCATTATGATTGCCCGACATCTCCGCCACGATATAGGGCGGATGACCCGGCCCGACCGGCCGGCCGTCAATGGTCATCATGGGAGGCATGGCCGCACCTTTCCGCCTGTGCCGGATGCGGCGCCGGAGCTCAACCCCCTGCACAACCGCCGCATCTTGTGGTGTAGTAATGACTAACCCCATGATATACGCAAAGTGGGGGTGTGCGCCACAGCCTGTTGTCGTGACGTGCCGCAGCATGATCGAAGGAGCCGAAGCATGGCCGAAGACAAGCCCATCCGTACCCTCGTCGGCTCGACGCAATCCGAATCCGAGCGCAAGCTGGACCTGGTGCGGCGCCTGCGCACGTCACCGATTCCCGATCAGGAACTGCTGGACAATATCGGCCTCTACCTCACCCGCCAGACCCTGTCGCGCATCAATTTCATGCAGATGCTCTACCGGATGATCGTGCCGGTGCATGGCGTGATCATGGAATTCGGCGTGCGCTGGGGGCAGAACATGGCGCTGTTCTCGGCGCTGCGCGGCATCCACGAGCCCTACAACTACAACCGCATGGTGATCGGCTTCGACACCTTCGAGGGCTTTCCGTCGGTCGGCCCGGAGGATGGCGGGCGCGTGCAGGCAGGCGATTACGGCGTTGCCGAAAACTGGATGGGTGAGCTGGAGGATATACTCGGCTTCCATACCCAGAATGCGCCGATACCGCACAAGACCAAGCACAGGCTGGTCAAGGGCGACGCCACCGAAACCCTGCCCGCCTATCTGCAGGAGCACCCGGAAACCATCGTCGCGCTGGCCTATTTCGACTTAGATATCTACAAGCCGCCGCGCGACTGCCTGGAGGCGCTCCTGCCGCATCTGACAAAGGGCAGCGTGCTGGCCTTCGACGAGCTGAACATGCCCGAATTCCCAGGCGAAACCCTCGCCGTGCGCGAGGTGCTGGGCCTGTCGCGCTACGCCATCCGCCGCGATCCGTCGAGTCCGCTGACCTCCTACATGGTGATCGAATGAAGCAGGCCGGCGCAGCGCGGGGCATAATGTCTGGCATCGGCACCCCACTATTACTACCCTGCTGGGGAACCGGGAGGTGTTCTTGTATGTCCGCCGGTGAGCTGATTCGCCTTGTCCGCCCCCTTTCCCCGGCAAGCCAGAGATGAACCGCAAGCAACGCCGCGCCAATCAGAAGCAGATCACCGTGACCGCCCCCCTCGCTTCCAGCAAGGGTGTGCCGCTGACGCAGATGTTGCAGACAGCGGTCGCCCATCACAGGGCCGGACGCGAGACCGACGCCGAGGCGATCTATCTTCAGATACTGGAGAGACAGCCGCGCAACGCGACGGCGCTGCATTTTCTGAGCCTTATCGCCAAGGATCGCGGCCAGCTCGACGAAGCGCTGGCACTGGTCGCCAAGGCGCTGGAGGCTGACCCCCGCTATGCGGAAGCGCACAACAGCGCCGGTACCTATCACAAGCTGAAACAGGATCTGGACAAGGCGGCCGCCAGTTTTCGCCGCGCGGCCGAACTGAAGCGCCAGTATGCGGAGGCGCACTATAATCTGGGCACCGTCCTTGGCGATCAGGACAAGCTGGACGAAGCGGTCGAGCAGTACAGGATCGCGATCGATATCCAGCCGAACTACACCCAGGCCCTGAACAATCTCGGCATCGTCCTCAGCAAGCTGCTGCGCCTGGAAGAGGCGACGGACTGCTTCCGCCGCGCGCTGCGGATCGACCCGACGATGGCCTCGCTCTATTCGAACTTCGGCAATGCGCTGCGGCGCCAGGGCAAATACGAGCAGGCCATGCAGGCATATGCCTGTGCCTCGGCCCTGTCCCCGGAACTGATCGATCCGCGCTTCAACTACGGCACCCTCGACCTTCAGGTCGGCCAGCTGGAGCCGGGCTGGAAACTCTACGAGCTGGGCTTCCCGCTCGGCGAGAGACGCCCGCTGCGGCGCCTTGAACAGCCGCGCTGGACCGGCGAGGACGCGCAGGACAAGTCGATCCTGGTCTGGCGCGAGCAGGGCATCGGCGACGAGATCATGTTCGGCACCTGCATTCCGGATCTGGTCCGTCAGGCCCGCAAGGTCATCGTCGAATGCGACACACGCCTGGTTCCGCTGTTCGCGCGGTCGATCCCGGAGGCGCTCGTCCGGCCTTCGGATTCCTTCGCCCCTTCGGTGCCCGATGCCGACGCGCATATCCCGATGGGCAGCCTGCCGGGCCTGTACCGGAACGCTATCGGCGATTTCCCGAAGACCCCCGGTTACCTGCGGGCCGACCCCGCCCGCATGGCGTACTGGAAGAAGCGCATCGATGCCCTGGGCGACGGCATCAAGGTCGGCCTCTGCTGGCGCAGCCAGTTGCGCAGCCGCGACCGCAACCTTGCCTATGCCGAGATCGAGGATGTGAAGCCGCTGTTTTCCATCCCCGGCATCCGCTTCATTTGCCTGCAATATGATGCGAGTGCCGAGGAAGTGGCGGAGCTGAACAAGGCCCACGGCATCGACCTTGCCCATATCGACGGGCTGGACCAGCGCAACGACATCGACGGCGCCGCCGCGCTGATGGCCAATATCGATCTGGTCATCTCGGCGGCGACCTCGGTGGGTGAGATTGCCGGCGCGCTGGGCATGCCGGTCTGGCGCTTCAGCCTGGAAGCGGACTGGACGCGCCACGGCACCCGCAACCGCCCCTGGTTTCCCAGCATGCGGTGTTTCAGCCGCCACCCGGATTCGCCGTGGCGAAACCTATTCGCCGAGGTACAGCGCGAGCTGGCCGCCATCGCGGCCGACCCGAGGGCGTTGCGAGAACAGGGCAAGCAGGCCTTTACCTGGAGTGTGGCGCTGCCGGAAACGGCACCCGAGACCGATACGCCGCCCGTGCTGGGGCATGACGAGAAGAAGAAGCCTTCCTTCTCGATGATGATGCAGCAGCAAAAGGGTGATGCCGCGAACCCCGCCCTTGCCGCACAGGCCGAGACCGCGCGAAAGGCCGAGCTGGCCAGCAGCTATTTCAAGTCCGGCGATTATGTTGCCGCGCTGGATATCTACCAGGAAATCCTCGCCGCCAATCCCATCGACAAGAACGCCCTGTTTGGCACGGCCAACATCGCGGCGGCGACCGGGCAGCCGGAGTCGGCCGTCGCCCTGTATCAGACCCTGCTGCAGATCGATCCGGACTCGGTGGAGGTCATCAACAATCTCGGCTCCGTCCTGCGCAAGATGGGCCGGCATGCGGAATCCATCGACATCGTCCGCGAGGCAATCAACCGCTATCCGCAGGAAGCCCGGCTCTGGCACAACATCGCTGCCACCCTGTCGCAACGCCACGAACCCGGCGATATCGACAATGCGATCCTGTTCTATGAGGAGTCGCTGCGCCTCGACCCCTCGCTGCCCGAACCGTTCAGCAATTACGCCATGCTGCAATGCATCCTCGGCAATGGGGAGAAAGGGCTCAACCTCCACCGCAAGGCCCTGGAACTGGCGCCGGACAATAGGCAGCTTCAGCTGAACTACGCCGTCGACCTGCTGGCCACCGGCCATATCCAGGAGGGCTGGCAGCGCTATGAGGCCCGCCTCGAACGCGGCATGGCACAGGCCATCGATTACCGTCACGGCCTGCCGCGCTGGCACGGCGAGGACCTGTCCGGCAAGGCCATCCTGGTGTCAGGCGAACAGGGGCTGGGCGACCAGATCTTCTTCGCCAATTGCCTGCCAGACGTGGCAGCGAAGGCGAAGCAGGTAACCCTTGATGTCGAGGCCCGTCTGGTACCGCTGTTCCGCCGCTCCTTCCCCGGTATCCATGTCCATGCCAGCACCAGAACCGGAGAAGACGGCAACATCGTCTATACATATGACTGGCTGACCGAGAAGCATGATTACGCCTGCCCGGTCGGCAGCCTGCCGCTTTACCTGCGGCAAAGTCTGGAGGATTTTCCGGCGACCGGCGGCTATCTGAAGGCGGATGACCAGCGCATCGACAGCTGGCGCAAAAGGCTGGAGAAGCTGGGGCCGGAACCGAAGATCGGCATATGCTGGCGCAGTGGCCTGCGCACGCCCGACCGGCGACGCTTCTATACCGAACTGGCCGAATGGGGCCCGATCCTTACACTGCCGGGCCTGCGCTTCGTGAATTTGCAATATGACGATTGCGCCGAGGAACTGGCCGCCGCCGCCCGGCAATTCGGTGTCACGATCCAGAATTTCACCGATGTCGATCAGCGCAATGATCTGGACGAAACCGCAGCACTGATCACAGCTCTGGATATGGTGATCACCGCGCCGACCGCCGTCCAGGCGATGGCCGGCGCGCTGGGCGTGCCGACCCTGCTGCTGGGGGCAAGCTGGCTGTCTCTCGGCACTGACCGCTTCCCGTTCCAGCCCAGCGTGACGCCGGTGCGCGGCACAGCGGAGATGCCGATGCTCGACCGCGCGGCGGAGATCGTGAAAGAACGCTTTTAGCGGTTGCCGAGGCCCAGCACGTCACCCAGCGCCGCGACCGCGCGGTCAACATCACCCTCTTCCATGCCGGCGAACAGCGGCATGGACAGGCAGCGCGCGTAATAGGCATCCGCCCCTGGCAGTGACACAGCGCCATAGCGCCGCCGGTAATAGGGCTGCAGATGCACCGGGATGTAATGAACCTGCGTGCCGATGCCCTTGCCGCGCAACCGGTTCATCACCGCCGCCCGGTCCAGCCCGACACGCTGGAAGTCGATCAGGACCGGGTGCAGATGCAGTGCCGACTCCAGCCCGTCACGCTTGTGCAGGCCCGTCACCACAGGCGCCCAGTCGGCCAGCAACTCGTCATAGCGCCGCGACAGGGCCAGCCGCGTGGCGGCGAAGCGCGGCAGCTTGGCCAGCTGGCTGCGGCCCAGCGCGCACTGGATATCGGTCGCCCGGTAATTGAAGCCGGGTTCCGGCATCTCGTAATACCAGGGGTTCGGGCGGCCCTCCGCATCGAAGGCAAGGCCTTTTTCGGTGAACTCCTCCGGCGTGCGGGTCATGCCGTGGCTGCGGAAGGCCCGTAGCCGGACCGCCAGACCGGGATCGTTGGTGGTGACCGCCCCGCCCTCACCCATCGTCACCGTCTTCACCGGATGGAAGGAGAAGGTCGTCATGTCGGCATGCGCGCCGGAGCCGACGGCGTTCCACGCCCCCGACGGATCGCGGTAGCGCGTGCCCAGCGCGTGGCTGGCATCATCGACGATGGCAAGCCCATGCCGGCGGGCGACGGCGTGGATGCCCTCGACATCGCCGACCGGCCCGCCCAGATGCACGTTGAACACCGCCTTCGCCTTGCCTTCAGCCGGCACGCGGGCGAGCGCCTGCTCCAGCGCCGCCTGCGTCATCAGCCCGGTATCGGGATCGACATCGGCGAACACCACCTCCGCCCCGACATAGCGCGCGGCATTGGCGGTAGCGAGGAAGGTGACCGTCGGCACCACCACCCAGTCGCCGGGGCCGAGGCCCAGCGCCAGCGCGGCCAGATGCAGAGCCGCCGTGCCATTGGCGCAGGCCACGGCGTGGCGTGCTTCCGTCACTGCCGCGAGGTCTGCCTCGAAGCGGTCAACCTCCGGCCCGGTGGTCAGATAATCGCCGCGCAGCACGGCGGCCACGGCGGCGATATCGTCCTCCTCGATGAGCTGACGGCCATAGGGCAGGAACGCCCCGGCGCCCCCGCTATCCTTCGTCACACTACCTTGTCCTTCAGATAGAAGCCCAGATCCTCGCGGCCCAGCCATTCGTCATTGCGGTCGCTGGAATAGACGAAATCCTCCGGAACCGGCTTCGCATTCTTGTAGCCGGACGGGCGCGACCACCAGGCAAAGGAGGGCTGGATGACGTAACGGTCGCCCAGATCGACAGTGGTGCGCGAATCGTCGGAGGAGATCATCACTTCATGGATCTTCTCGCCCGGACGGATGCCCACCACCCGGTGTTTCAGATTCGGGGCCAGCGCGATGGCGAATTCGGTCATCAGCATGCTGGGAATCTTCGGCACGAAAATCTCGCCGCCGCGCATCAGCGGCAGGCAGGACAGCACGAAATTCACGCCCTGCGTCAGGGTGATCCAGAAGCGCGTCATGCGCAGATCGGTGATCGGCAGGTCCTCCGCCCCTTCCTCGATCAGCTTCTGGAAGAAGGTCACCACGCTGCCGCGCGAGCCGACCACATTGCCATAGCGCACGACCGAGAAACGGCAGCCATTGCCACCCGCCAGATTGTTGGCGGCGATGAAAATCTTGTCGGAGGCCAGCTTGCTGGCGCCATACAGGTTGATCGGGTTGGCCGCCTTGTCGGTGGACAGGGCGATGACCCGCTTCACCCCCGCGCCGATGGCGGCGCGCACCACATTCTCCGCCCCCATGACGTTGGTGTGGATACATTCGAACGGGTTGTACTCGGCAATCGAGACATGCTTCATCGCCGCCGCATGGATCACGTAATCCACGCCGCGCATCGCCATTTCCAGCCGTTCGGCATTGCGCACATCGCCGATGAAATAGCGCATGAAGGGATAGCGGTCGGTGGGGAATTCCTGCGCCATCTCATACTGTTTCATCTCGTCGCGCGAGAAGACGATGAGGCGCTTGGGCGTATAGCGTGAGATGACCTGCTTCACGAAGTGACGGCCAAAAGACCCCGTACCGCCGGTCACCAGAATGACCTTGTCGTTGAAGTCGGTTTCCTTGTCCAGGAAGTCGCGATAGAAGCTGGGCGCGCTGATGCCGCCCTCGGTAACAGTCTGCTTTTCGATGTCCATGTCCCCCTCAGCCGAGTACCGCAGCGAATACGCTAGATTGCGGATTCAAAACGGTTTTCCTGTTGGCTGCCCCTTAGTGAAGAATCATATCAGTCGGCAAGCGCCGCGTCATCCATGACCCGCGCGGTCCCGAGGGAGACCATCTCCGGCATCGGATGCAGCGCGAGGCCGAGGCGATACAGGCTGACCTCGCCGCTTGTCTTTAGCTGCGCGACATTGCGGGCGGCGGTGCGGCAGGTCGGATCGACCAGCAGCGCCAGCCGGTAACAGCGCACGGCGGCATCATTCTGGCCGAGCCGCACCAGCAGGTCGCCCAGCGCGGTCAGTGCCGGCACCGAGCGCGGCGCGTGAAAGATCGCCGTGCGGTAGCTGTCGATGGCGTCGTCGATATCGCCGCGCGCCTCCTGCTCCCGGCCAAGGCCGATATAATGCTCCGGGTCCGTCGGAAGGATGCGGATGGCGGAAAGGTCGGTCATAGCGGCCTCACACAAGGATGTTGAGATTGCCACCCTGCAGCAGCTGCAGAGCGATCTGGCCCGAGGAGCCGAAGGAGCCGCCACCCATGTTGGCGAGCTGCGCCTCGGCGTCCTTCTGCGTCAGGAAGCGGGCGATAAACTTGTCCACGAAGGCCGGGTCCTTGAAATCCTCCGGCTTAACCTTGGATTCGATGACCTTTGCCTGGCGTTCCAGGGACTGGTTCACGATCTCCTTGGGGATGCACAGCGTGTCGGTGATGACCGAGCGCAGCACCTTGTCGCCCATCAGCTTGTAGATATCGCCATCCTCGGCGACCTCGGCGACCTTGCGGCGGAAATAGGCGGCTTCGCGCAGCGACTCGTTGCCGCCGCCCAGATTCTTCTCGAACTGGTTGGTCAGGTACTTGTCGGTGATTTCCTTGAGGAACTTCTCGTCCTTCAGCT
The DNA here is from genome assembly GCF_022449305.1 of Oceanibaculum sp. Taxonomy (NCBI): domain Bacteria; kingdom Pseudomonadati; phylum Pseudomonadota; class Alphaproteobacteria; order Rhodospirillales; family Oceanibaculaceae; genus Oceanibaculum; species Oceanibaculum sp. Next base: position 26,642 of record NZ_JAKUSO010000016.1, read on the forward strand.
TCTCCACGCCCGAGCCGGAGAAATCGAAGGCTTCCGAAATCTGCTTGTAGCGCGGCTCGGCCATTCGGTTGACCAGCGACTCCTTCGCCGCCGGATCCTCGGTCATGATCGTCTTGATGCGCGCGGTGTAGTTCAGCTCCTGCTCCAGGCCGAACGCGCCCAGCGCCACCTGCATCAGGCGGCGGTCCTTGAAGAAATCCTCCGGCGATTCGATCTTCTTCGCATTCTCCAGGAAATAATCGATCTCCCGCTGCATCTGCGGCTGCTTGGCGAACTGCTGCTTCTGCGCGTCGCCCGAATGCTGCAGCGTCCTGAACAGCAGCAGGGAGGACATGCCGCTCCCACTGGTCCCGGTTCCGATCTGCATGGCTTTCCCCTTCTCTTGCGAAACACTTGCGAACCTCTTGGGGAGGCAGGGAAGCAAGAGGCGGGCCAGCTATCCCACTCAGAACACGGACCAAGGCGAATGGCCGGTTTCCGGCAATTGCCATTGACCTTCCGCCGGGGCTGGCCGATGGTCGGCGCGTCGAACAAATGGCAGGCCGGCAGTTATTGCCGGGTGTTCCTTGCCCGGCCCGCCTGTCCTTCTCCTGCGTATCGAGGCGTACTCCTGAAATGACTGAAACCTGCGACTTCCTGGTAATCGGTGGCGGTATCGCCGGCGCGTCCGCCGGCTACGAGCTGGCCAAGCATGGCCGCGTCATCCTGGCCGAGAAGGAAAGCCAGCCCGGCTATCACACGACCGGCCGGTCGGCGGCACTGTTCGCGGAAGGCTATGGCAACGCCCCGATCCGCGCGCTGACCCGCGCCAGCCGCGCCTTCTTCGAGGCCCCGCCGGAAGGATTCACCGAGGCGCCGCTGCTGACCCCGCGCGGCGCGATGATCGTGGCAACCGCCGAGCAGATGCCGATTCTGGAAAAGGCCTATGAAGAGACCCGGGCGACCCTGCCCGGCGTCAAATGGCTGGACGCCGCCGGTGTGCTGCGCCACGCCCCGGTTCTGCGCGAGGGCTATGCCGTCGCCGGCTTCTATAATGAGGGCGAGCGCGACATGGATGTGAACGCCATCCATCAGGGCTATCTGCGCGGCATTCGTGCCGCCGGCGGACAGATCGTCACCGATGCGGAAATCACCGGCCTGGCGCGCGAGGGCGATGGCTGGCGCGTCGAGACCCGCGCCGGCAGCTTCTCCGCCGCCGTGGTGGTGAACGCGGCAGGCGCCTGGGCGGACGAGATCGCCGCCCTGGCCGGCGTTGCGAAGGTGGGATTGCAGCCCAAGCGCCGCACCGCCTTCACCTTCGATGCGCCGGACGGCATGGATGTCCATGCCCTGCCCGCCGTGGTCGATGCCGAGGAGAACTGGTATTTCCGGCCCGAATCCGGCCGGCTGATGGGCAGCCCGGCGGACGAGATCGACTCCCCGCCCTGCGATGCGCAGCCGGACGAGATGGACATCGCCATCGCCGTGGACCGGATCGAGCAGGCGACCATCTTCCAGATCCGCCGCCTCGCCTCGCGCTGGGCCGGGCTGCGCAGCTTCGTCGCCGACCGCACCATGGTCGCGGGCTTCGCGCCGGAGACGAAAGGATTCTTCTGGCTGGCCGGTCAGGGCGGCTATGGCATCCAGACCGCACCTGCCATGGGCCGGCTTACGGCGAGCCTGGCTACCGGCAATGGCCTGCCGGCGGATATTGCGGGCTTCGGCGTGTCGGCGGCCGACCTGGCGCCGGACCGGCCGGCGCTGCAAGAGTCATAATCGTCAGAATTTTCAGGCGGCTAAGGATTCGTAAAGGATTGGCGGGTACCCTCGGCGGATTGAGAGCGCCTTTGCGTTGTCCATAACCGAGAATCCTATGCCCGCCATGACTGACAGCATCGTGAACATCCTCCTGGTCGGCGACATCGCCAGCCGGCGGGTGTCGATTCGCGCGATGCTGGAAGCGGCGGATGAGTCGTTTCGCGTCGGTACGGCGGAGACCATCGGCCAGGCCGCCGCACGCCTGCAGGGCGGCGGGGTCGATCTGGTGATCCTCGACAGCCGCGAGGGTACGGCCATCGATCTCGGCAGCATTCCGGTGCTGCGCTGCCTTGCCCCCACCCTGCCGATCCTGGCGGTGGTGCCGATGCTGGAGGAGATGGACAGCCGCATTGCCGATTATCACGGCGCCAGCGGCTGCTTCGTGCTGGAAAATTACGACGAGAAGGGCATCGCGGCTCTGCTGCGCCGGCACCTGGCACGGCCGGTCCGGGAAGACGCCACCCGCATCCCGCATGTGCTGATCGTCGAGGATGAACCGTCCACGGCGGAAATCCTGACCCGCTATGTCGCCTGGCGCGGCTACCGCGTCAGCGTGGTCGGCAATGGCCGCGAAGCGCGCGACCTGTTGGTGTCGGACCCTGCCGATCTGGTCATCACCGACCTCGACATGCCGGTGCTGGACGGGGAAGGGCTGATCGCGGAACTGCAGGCTTGCGAGAAGCGGCCGCACATTATCGTCGTGACCGGCAACCCGGTCAGCGACCTGACCTGGAAGAAGCTGCGTAACGCGGTCGTCGAACTCTACCAGAAGCCGCTGAATTTGAAGGAAATCGGCCGGACCGTCGAACGGCTGATCGGCATCAGCCTGCGTCCCGTCCTTGGCACGCCGACGATAGAGGCACGCTGATTTATTGGGTGGAGCAAGACCCCGGCTCCTTTCTATAGTGGCCGCCTTCATCCCTGCTGGCACCAAGGCGCCCCGACACTGTGCCCCGCTATATCCGCCGCATTCCCCGCCCCGACATTCCAAGCTTTCCGCCATTCGGCCTCGGTCATAATGGCGGCCCGCCACTGTCGACCGGCTGGCAGGTCACCTGCTGGAAGAAGGCCAAGGAAAAGGCCTTCGCCGCCCCGCGCGAGGTGGTGCTGATGCGGTTGCGCCGCGCCCGCGAGCTGGGCATGACCTACCAGCAATACACCGCCATCCTGCTCGACAAGGGCAAGGTGCCGTAGGGAATCCTGCCCCCGATACCCTTCGAGACGCCTGCCTGCCGCTATACTCTTTCCGTCACCCCCGCACTTGTTGCGGGGGTCCAGACTTCAGCTTGCTGGATATCTGTCGAGTTGGGCTGAACCCTGGATTCCCGGCACAAGGCCGGGAATGACGACGGGAAATGAGGAGTCACACTGCGCAATACTCCCTATCCACTCCTCAGCGGAAGCTGCGGTCCGGACGGTAGGGCGCAAGGTCGAATTCCGAGCCGCGCCCGGCGACCAGATCAGCCACCACGCGCCCTGTAAGCGGCCCCAGCGACAGGCCCATATGGCCGTGTCCGAAGGCCAGCACCGTGTTCGCATAGCGCGGCGAGCGCCCCACCACAGGTTTCGAATCCGGCGTCGAGGGACGGTAGCCCAGCCATTCGCGCGTGACCTCCGCCTGGCCGATGGCGGGCAGTACCTCCTTCGCCAGATCCAGCATGCGGCGGATGCGGCGGAAATCGGCCGGCGCATCCAGCCCCGCCAGCTCCACGCCGCTGGTCAGGCGCAAGCCTTCCTGCATCGGCGCCAGCACATAGGACTGGTCGGCGATCAGCGTTGGCCGCCCGACCGTCGGCGTGCCGTCCGGCAGCTTCAGGTTCAGGTGATAGCCGCGCTCCGTATCCAGCGGCACCGGCGCGCCTGCCTCCGAAGCCAGCGCCTTCGACCAGGCGCCGGCCGCGATCACCAGCCGGTCCACCGGATGGATGGCGAGGTCGGTCACCACCTTCTCCGGCCCATTTGGCCCGATTTCCAGCCGGCGGACGGTCTCCTGCAGGATGGTGCCGCCATTGCGCCGGAAATGTTCGGCATAGGCAGTGATCAGCTTGTGCGGCAGCGACACGAAGCCGGCATCGGGCTGGAAGATGCCGCGGGCGAAGCGCCGTTGCAGATGCGGTTCGAGCTGGCGCACCTCGTCACTGTCCAGCACCTGGAAATTCACGCCGCAGCCGGTCATCAGCTCGCGGTCGAAGGCGGTGCCAGCGAAGCCCTCCTCGCTGCCATAGAGCTTTAGCCAGCCGACACGGCGGATGATGTCCTCCGCCCCGGTCAGCTTCACCAGCTCCTCATGCGCGATCAGCGCCCGGCTGACCAGGGGCAGAAGCTCACGCGAAATCTGCCGGACACGCCCCGCATCGCCGGCCTGCAGGAAGCGGATCAGCCAGGGTGCGATCTGCGGCAGGTACCGCCAGCGGATAGCGAACGGCCCCGCCGGGTCCATCAGCATCTTCGGCACCTTCTTCCACAGCCCCGGCATGGCGGTCGGCGTCACGCCACCGGTGGCGATGACCCCGGCATTGCCGAGCGAGGTACCGGTCCCCGGCGGTTTCGGGTCGATGACCGTGACCTTGTGGCCGTCGCGCTGCAGGTAGAGGGCGGCGCTCATGCCGACGATACCGGCACCGATGATGGTGACGTTACGGGGAGCGATTGGGGGGGCGACAGGTTGAGACGAGGACATTCGGGAACCGCGCGGCAGGAAAATCGGTCCGGAACCTTAGCCATATCCCGCGTTAATGTTCTAGACTGTTTCCCTGATAGCCGGCGGCCTCGCCCGTCAGAAATTCCCCAGCCTGACGAACGGACCCTTGCGACAGACAATCACCACACTCAGCGCCCTCCTCCTCTCGGTCGGCATCTTGCTGCTGGGTTCCGGCCTGCAAGGCACCTTGCTGGCCGTGCGCGGCAATCTGGAAGGCTTTCCGCCCTCAATGATCGGCATGATGATGTCTGGCTATTTCGCCGGCTTCATCGCCGGCTGCGTGCTGGGCCCGCATATCGTGCGCCGGGTCGGCCATATCCGTGCCTTCTCCGTCTTTGCCGCCGTCGCCGCCTCGGTCTTCCTGCTGCATGCGCTGGCGGTCGATCCCTATGTCTGGACCGGCTTGCGCGCCATCACGGGCCTGTGCCTCGCCGGGCTCTACATGATCATCGAGAGCTGGCTGAACGAGCGCAGCCCGAACGAGCTGCGCGGCTCCATCATCTCGATCTACCGCATCGTCGATCTGACGGCGACGACCGGCGGGCTGCTGCTGCTGACGCTGGGCGACCCGCAGGATTATCCACTGTTCTGCCTAGGCGCCATCCTGATCTGCCTGGCGCTGGTGCCGGTCGGCCTGACCCGCAGCGCCGTCCCCGCCCCTATCGGCACGGTGAAGATCAGGATCGGGCGTCTCTATCGCCTGTCGCCGCTTGGCGTGGTCGGCTGCTTCGGCTTCGGTGTGGTCAGCGGCGCCTTCTGGGGCATGGGGCCGATCTTCGCCCAGGCCGGCGGCGTGCCGCTGTCGGGCGTGGCCTTCTTCATGGCCGCGGTGATGATCGGCGGCGCGCTGGCACAATGGCCGGTCGGCTGGCTGTCGGACCGGTATGACCGCCGCACCATCCTGGCCGGCACCGTGTTCCTGGCCAGCCTGTCCGGGCTGATCCTGATCGCGCTGTACGGCATGCCGCAGCAGTTCCTGCTGGTGGGCTCCGCGCTGTTCGGCGCGCTGATGATCCCGGTCTATTCGCTGTGTATCTCGCACGCCAACGACTATATGGAGCCCGGCGACTTCGTCGAGGCCTCCTCCGGCCTGCTGCTGCTGAACGGCGCCGGCGCGGTGGTCGGGCCGCTCGTCGCCTCGATCCTTATGGAGGCAACGGATGCCCGCGCGCTGTTCGCCTTTACCGCCCTTGTCCATGCCGGCATGGGCGGCTTCGCGCTGTACCGCATGACCCGCCGCCCGCCGAAACCGGCCGAGGAGCAGGGCGACTTCATCGCCGTGCCGCGCAGCACGCCGGCGGTGTTCCAGCTCGACCCGCGCGCCGAGGAGGAAGAGGAGGGCGAACCGATGGCCTCGACGCCCATGGCATCACCGCCGGACGATCCTGCGCCGCCGGAGGAAACGCAGCGCTGATTGCCAAGGGCGCGAAAAGGGTCCAGAAGGGATCATCCTTCCCTTCAGGCGTTCCCGCATGAGCGATACTGTCGATGTCGGCCTGATCCTGGCGGTCTTCGCCGCGACCTATATCGGCATGGCGCTGGGGCGCTTCCCCGGCCTCAGCATCGACCGTGCGGGCATCGCCCTGCTGGCTGCCATCGTACTAGCGGTGACGGGTGCTGTGACGCCCGCCGGCATTCTGGACGCCATCGACTTCCCGACCCTGTTCGTGCTGTTCGGGCTGATGATCCTGTCGGCGCAGTTCGATGCCAGCGGCTTCTACGACTGGTGTTCGCTGCGCATCGCCGGCCTCGAACGCTCCCCGGTCTGGCTGCTGGGTGCCGTCGTGGCCACCTCCGGCCTGCTGTCGGCGGTGCTGGCCAATGATGTGGTGGTGTTCGCGATGACGCCGCTGCTGTGCGCCGGGCTGCTGGCGCGCGGCCTCGACCCCCGGCCCTATCTGATTGGTCTTGCCGGTGGTGCCAATGCCGGATCGGCGGCGACGCTGATCGGCAACCCGCAGAACATCCTGATCGGCCAGACTGGCGGCCTCGATTTCTGGGCCTTCCTCGCCGCCTGCGCGGTCCCGGCGCTGATCGGGCTGGCCAGCGTGTTCCTGATCATCTGGCTGGTCTGGCGCGGCCGGTTCGAGGCGGATACGCCCTCTGTCCCGGCGCTCCCAATCCAGCCGTTGGACCGCGCGCATCTGCTGAAAGGAATAGTCGCGGTAACCGCCCTGCTGGCGCTGTTCGCCACGCCGCTGCCGCATGCCGTCAGCGCGCTGATCATTGGTGGCGCGTTGCTGGTCAGCCGGCGGCTTGAGACGCGCGCCCTGTTCGCCAAGGTGGACTGGCCGCTGCTGGTGCTGTTCGCCGGCCTGTTCGTGGTGACCGAGGCGCTGGCCGCGACCGGCCTGCCGAGCCGCGCCGTCGATCTGCTGGCAGCAAGCGGCTTCTACCCCGACCGGCTGGCCGTACTGGCGCCAGTCGCCATCCTCGGCAGCAACACCATCGGCAATGTGCCGGCGGTGATCCTGCTGCTTTCGGTCTGGCCGGACCTGACGGCGGAGACGCTCTATGGCCTTGCCATCCTGTCCACGCTGGCCGGCAATCTGCTGATCGTCGGCAGCCTGGCCAACATCATCACCGTGGAACGCGCGAAGAGCGCCGGCGTGCGGCTGGGCTTCGCCGAACATGCGCGCTGCGGCATCCCGATGACGCTGCTGTCACTGGCCGGTGCCGGCCTGTGGCTGTGGTTCAGCGGCTGATGACTGCTTACGCAGGGCGACCACTCATATCGCCGTCAAGCAAGTAACGTTGGATAATCTCGAAAGCAGTGCGCCCTGCGGTTCCGCCTGCAACCGCTTCCAGCTGCTCGTCGGACAGTGCGCCCCCTTCTGCTGACGCGGCGTTTACAACCTGCTCAATATCCGCCCCCTCGACCGCATAGCCGTGCTGCGTGGCGAACGCTGCCAGATCGGCGGGCTGGCGGACTGCCGACCGCACCGCATCGGCAAGATCAGCATCGTTCGCCAGGTCGCTCAGAAACCGCTCCATCTCTGCTTTACTCATGATTATTCTCCCGGATTTCAAACTGGGAGAAGCATCTCAGACAAGACGGCAGGACACTGTGCAGAACGTCCCGGCACGACTGCCCATTCGTTCTGCGATACTAAAAGATCAGGCGAGCAGCGCCGGGATATCTGTGAGGAAGCGGATGGCATGGCGCGGCTGCACACCCAGCTCCTCCATCTGGCCGGTGCTGCGCTGGATCCACACGCTCTCGAAGCCGTAATGGCTGGCGCCGGCCACATCGAAGCCGTTGGAGGAGACGAACAGGATCTCGTTCGCCGGCAGGCCCAGCGTATCGGTGACGATCTTGTAGGCCGCGTCATGCGGCTTGAAGACCCGCACCGGATCGACGCTGATCACGGCCTCCAGCAACGTGTCGAAGCCGGCATTGCGCACCACCGCGTCCAGCATGGCCGGACTGCCGTTGGAGGCGATGGAGAGGCGGATGCCCATCTCCTTCAGGCGCTTCAGCGCCTCGGCCGCCTCGGCATGCGGGGAGAGCCGCAGATATTCCCCCATCAGCCGGTCGAGATCGGCCTCGACAGGAGTGATCCCCTGGTTTTTCAGGGCATAGACCAGCGCATCGCGCGTGACCGCCCAGAAATCCTCATAGCGGCCCATCAGGCTGCGCAGCCAGGTATATTCCAGCTGTTTCAGCCGCCAGAGCTGTGACAGTGCCGCGCCCTTGCCAGGAAACATCTCCTCGCAGAGCGCGCGCACCGAATGGACATCGAACAGCGTGCCATAGGCATCGAAGGCGATGGCCCTGGCCATGGTTCTAGAGCCGCACCGACCCGTGCGAGGACTGATAGACCTTGCCGACATTCGGGTTGATGCTGGTCAGCAGCACGCCAGCGCCGATGGTGATGACCAGCAGCGCGATGACACTCGCCAGAAACGCCTTCATGATACTCCCCCCTTCATGTAGCGGGCCTAGTTGGACCCAGTTTAGCATTGTTCACCCGATCGCACCTCATGGCGTGGTGACCTGGCGCAGATAGGCGATCAGGGCGTCGCGATCCTCCTGACGCACCAGCTTCTGCAGCGGCATCTTGCTGCCGGGCGTCACCACATCCGGGCCTTTCGTGAACAGGTCGCCAATGGTCTCGGCGGTCCAGACGATGTCGCTGTCGAGCAGTGCCGGCGAATAGGGATAGCCCTCGACCGTGCCGGCCTTACGGCCGAAGATACCGTGCAGCGTCGGCCCGGCGCGGTTGCCGCCATCGGCCGTCACCGTATGGCATGGCCCGCAGCGCCGGAAAATGGCCGCCCCCTTATCCTGCGGTGCGGCGGCGGTGGCTGCCGCCGTCTCCACCGGTTCGCCCCCCGAGTCGCCCAAAGGTTGGCCGGTGGCCGCATCCCACAGCCGGACCACCGAATCATTGCCCGCCGCCAGCACGCGCTTGCCGTCCGGCGTGTAGGCCAGCGCCCAGACCGGCCCGCCGCGTCCGGCCAGTGCATGGACCGGCTTTTCCTCGCCGGCCTTCCACAGCCGCACCATGCCGTCAATGCCGCCGCTGGCGAAGCCCTTGCCATCCGGCGCCACCGCGATATCGAGTATTGGACCCTTATGGGCGATGCGGCGGCTGGTCTCCTCGCCCGTTGCGGTGTTCCAGCGCCGCACCGTCTCGTCGGACCCGCCGCTGAGGAGCGCGCCGTCCGGCAGATAGGCCAGCGCATTCACGCTGAATTCGTGGCCCGTCATCTCCCGCAGCAGGCGGCCATCGGCCAGGTTCCACAGCCGGATGATCCCGTCATAGGCCGCAGTGGCGAGCATCTTGCCGTCGGGCGAGAAGACGGCGTCGTTCACATTGCTCTGGTGCCCCTCGAACCGGCGGATCAGGCTGCCATCCGCCGTGCTCCACAGCGCCGCAGAGCCGTCCCAGCCGGCCGAGGCGATCACCTTGCCGTCCGGGCTGAGGGTCAGCGCCACGATGCGGCCGGCATGGGCTTCCACCACCCGGGCCGGCTGCGTGACGCCGAAGCGCCAGAAGATCAGCTTGCCATCATCCCCGGCGGTCGCCGCCCGCTGCCCGTCCGGCAGGACGACCACGGCGTTCACCGCCGCCTCATGGCCGTGCAGGATCGAGTTCGCTTCGCCGCGGTCGAGCGACCAGAGGATGACCGAATAGTCGAAGCTGGTGGTTACCGCCCGCTGCCCGTCGGGGGCGACGGCAACGCCCCGGACCGGGCCGCCATGGCCAGCAAGCTGAGCCCGGGCATCGCCTGCCAGCACAGACAGGCCCAGGATCAGGACAGACAGGACCGAGAGGACAGGGCGAAAGACCATGCTGCCCGGCTCCCCGCTCAGTTGCGCGGGGCGGGCCGGTTGGTCATGCGGCGCATCTCGCTGCCGGAGGAATCGAGGCGCGCCTCGTAGGAATCCGTGGCGGAGGTCTCATAGCCGGTCGTGCGATGCTCAAAAGCCGAGATGAGGTTACCGGTCATCGGATCAACCAGCAGCGTCGTCACCATAAAGGCGGCATTGCCTGCCCCCTCGCCCGTGCGCATCACCTTGGCGGCATAGACGGGCTTGCCGTCATGTTCCGCCAGCCGGACATCCAGCACGCGGACATTGTACATCTCCGCCAGCTTCTTGCCGGCCTCATCCGTGCTGAGCTGCGCCGAAGCCGGAGCAGCCATCGCGCCGAGGCAAAACAGGGCCAGGCCCGCTGCGGCGGCAAGGGAGTTTCGGCGGATAAGACGCGGCACGGGGACTACTCCATCGGTTCCGGAGGGCTGCGGAGAGGCAGCTTCGGTCAATCGTCGTCTGGTCAATCGTCGCCGGGGGCGGGTGCGCCACGCGCGGCCCCACGGGCCTTGCGCTCTTCTTCCTTCACCTCATCGACCCACAGCGAATGATGCTCCTTTGCCCAATTCTCGTCCACCATACCGCTGCCCATCGCATCGAAGGCGCCTTCCATGCCGACCGTGCCAATGTAGATGTGCGCGATGATGAGGACCAGCAGCACCAGCGCGACGACGGCGTGCCACAGCTGCGACAGCTGCATCTCCTGCATCATCGTCAGGTTCTCCGGCAGGCCGAAGCCGAAGACGTTCAGCGCCGCGAAGGTCTTGCCGAAGAAGGCGAACTCGAACGGGAACATGAGCGCCAGGCCGGACAGGCTGACCGAAATACCGCCCAGCACCACGGCCCAGAAGATGATCTTCTGGCCGGCATTGAACTTCTTTGCGGGCGGGTGCTTGTGCTTGGAGAAGATACCGCCGCCCTGGGCAAACCAGGTGAGGTCCAGCTTGCTCGGGATGTTGTCCTTGATCCACAGCACGAGGATCAGAACGATGCCCAGCATGAAGGCAAAGGAAATGTAGTTATGGATGTACTTGCCGGCGAGGCTGATGGCGGAGAATGCCTCCGGCCCGATTACCGGCAGCAGCACATAGCGGCCATAGAGGATGTTCAGGCCGGTCAGGCCCAGCGCGATGAAGCTGACGGCGGTCAGCCAGTGCGAGAAGCGCTCCAGACCGTTGAAACGCTCGATCAGCCGGCCGCTCTTGCCATGCTCGATGCGGATGCGCCCGCGCACCACGAAGAACAGTGCCAGCAGGCCCAGCATGCCAACCATGCCCCACACGCCCCAGGTGGAGAGCGGGCCATTGCGGAAGGCGCGCCAGTTCTCGCCTTCCGACTGGATCAGCACACCGGCCTTCTTGTCGGGGATCGAGACATAGCCCTGCTCGCCCTGGCGGATGGCGCGCCAGACGTCGGACTTGCCGGCATCGGCGGGAGCCTGCTGGGCATGGGCACCGGCAGCGATGCCCGTCAGCCGTTCCGCAGCCGGCATGCCGCCCAGCAGCAGCACGGCCAGCGACAGGATGGCGAAGAGACGCGGGATGAAATTCCGGACGTTCATGTCTTGCGCTCCCCTGACCTTACATCCACTGCTTTTCGGCACGCTTGTTCAGCTGTTCGACGGTCGAGGGGTCCAGCTTCTCGCCATCGACGACCTTGCCGATATAGTTGCCCTTGTCGAACAGCAGGATGCGGCCCTGCTCCTCCTCACGGCACCCCTGCAGCAGGAAACCCGCCACAAGCAGCAGGGACACGGCCATCAGGCCGGACACCCTTTTCATCTCGCCGCGCCGGTTCTCGCCGGCTCCGATCAGTGCCTTGAGCATGGATCGACCCCCATCCTGTCTCTTGCTTCTTCTTCTGCTTCTTCCACCGGATCGGGATATCGGGACCGCCAGCCTAAGGCGGACGGCCCCGTCATCCGGTACAGCCAGCGGCGTATCAGCCGCCGGCCTTCGCTTCGTAGGCGGTGCCCCAGCCCCAGGCGCCCGACCCGAAGCCGCGGGCGACGACGCGCTCGCGGTAGATGTCGGACACCACGTCGCCGTCACCGGCCAGCAGCGCCTTGGTCGAGCACATCTCGGCGCAGAGCGGCAGCTTGCCTTCGGCGATACGGTTGCGGCCGTACTTGTGGAACTCCGCCTCGGAATTCGCGGCCTCTTCCGGACCGCCGGCGCAGAAGGTGCACTTGTCCATCTTGCCGCGGGTGCCGAAATTGCCGGCCTGCGGATACTGCGGCGCGCCAAACGGGCAGGCATAGAAGCAGTAGCCGCAGCCGATGCAGGTGTCCTTGTTGTGCAGGACGATGCCCTCGGCCGTGGTCACGAAGCAATCGACCGGGCAGACCGCCTTGCACGGCGCGTCAGAGCAGTGCATGCAGGCCACAGAGATCGACTTCTCGCCGGGCTTGCCGTCATTGATGGTGACGACGCGGCGCCGGTTGATGCCCCAGGGCACCTCGTGCTCGTTCTTGCAGGCGGTGACGCAGGCGTTGCATTCGATGCAGCGCTCGGCGTCGCACAGGAATTTCATGCGGGCCATATCTTACGTCTCCCCTTCTTATGCGCGCTCGATGCGGCAGAGCGTGGTCTTGGTTTCCTGCATCTGCGTCACCGAGTCATAGCCATAGGTCTGTGCGGTGTTGGTCGATTCACCCAGCACATACGGATCGGCACCCTGCGGGTATTTCGCCCGCTGATCCTTGCCCTGGAATTTGCCGCCGAAATGGAAGGGCATGAAGGCCACGCCCTTGCCGACGCGTTCGGTCAGCATTGCCATCACATGCACCTTGCCGCCTTCCGGACCGTGCACCCAGACCATCTGGCCGTCCTTGATGCCGAGATTGTTGGCATCGACCGGATTGATCTCGACGAACATGTCCTGCTGCAGCTCGGCCAGCCACGGGTTCGACCGGCTCTCGTCACCGCCACCCTCATATTCGACCAGACGGCCGGAGGTGAGGATGATCGGGAACTCCTTCGAGAAGTCGTTCTTCTGGATCGACTCGAAGAGCGTCGGCAGGCGATGCATCTTGCGGTCCTTGTAGGTCGGGTAGTCGGCCACAAGGTCGCGGCGCGGCGAGTAGAGCGGCTCGCGGTGCAGCGGAATCGGGTCCGGGAAGTTCCACACCTCGCAGCGCGCCTTGGCGTTGCCGTAGGGGGCGCAGCCATGCTTGATGGCAACGCGCTGGATGCCGCCCGACAGGTCGGTCTTCCAGTTCACGCCGCCGATCTTGTCGCCGCCGACCTTCTGGATCGCCGCCATCTCGTCAGCGGTCAGATCCTTGTCCCAGCCAAGCTTCTGCAGCATCGCCATGGTGAACTCGGGATAGCCGTCCTCGATCTCCGAGCCGACCGGCCAGGAGCCTTCGGCCAGCAGCGTCTCGCCATTGCGTTCCACGCCATAGCGGGCGCGGAAGCCCATGCCGCCCTCGGCGACCGGCAGCGAGATATCATAGAGGTTGGCCGAGCCCGGATGCTTCATCTCCGGCGTGCCCCAGCACGGCCAGGGCAGGCCGTAGAAATCGCCATCGGCCGGGCCGCCCTTGGCGCGCAGGCTGACCTTGTCGAAGGTATGCTGGTTTTCCATGTGCATCTTCAGCCGTTCCGGCGACTGGCCGGTATAGCCGATGGTCCACATACCCTTGTTCCATTCGCGGGTGATGTCCTCGATGTTCGGCTCGTTGCCGTCCACCTTGATGTGCTTGAACATCTCCTTGTCGAAGCCGAACTTCTTGGCGAACAGATACATGATCTCGTGATCGGTCTTCGCCTCGAAGATCGGATCGACCACCTTCTCGCGCCACTGCAGCGAGCGGTTCGACGCGGTGACGGAGCCATAGGTCTCCATCTGCGTCGCGGCCGGCAGCAGATAGCAGCCATCCTTGCGGTCATGCAGCACGGCGGAGACCGTCGGCACCGGATCGATGACGACGAGAAGGTCCAGCTTCTCCATCGCCTTCTTCATGTCCGGCAGGCGGGTCTGCGAGTTCGGCGCATGGCCCCAGAACACCATGGCGCGGACATTGTCCGGCTGGTCCATGTTGCCCTTGTCTTCCAGCACGCCGTCGAACCAGCGCGACACCGGAATGCCGGACCGCTCCATCAGCTCCTTCGACTTGAACTTCTTCAGCAGATAGTCGTAGTCCACGTCCCAGACGCGGGCCCAGTGCTGCCAGGAACCGGTCGCCAGGCCATAATAGCCGGGCAGCGAGTCCATCAGCACGCCGAAATCCGTGGCGCCCTGGACGTTGTCATGGCCGCGGAAGATGTTGGTGCCGCCACCGGCCACGCCGACATTGCCCAGCGCCAGCTGCAGGATGCAGTAGGCGCGGGTGTTGTTGTTGCCGTTGGTGTGCTGCGTGCCACCCATGCACCAGACCAGCGTGCCGGGCTTGTTGGTCGCCATCAGGCGCGCGACGCGCTTCAGCTGCGAGCCGGGAACGCCGGTGACGCGCTCGACTTCCTCAGGCGTCCACTTCGCGACCTCCGGCCGGACCTTGTCCATGCCATAGACGCGCTTGGCGATGTATTCCTTGTCCTCCCAGCCATTCTCGAAGATGTGCCAGAGGATGCCCCAGATCAGGGCGACGTCGGTGCCCGGACGGAAGCGCACGAATTCGTCGGCATGCGCGGCCGTGCGGGTGAAGCGCGGGTCGCACACGATCAGCGGCGCGCCGTTCTGCTCCTTCGACTTCAGGATGTGCTGCAACGACACCGGATGGGCTTCCGCCGGGTTGCCGCCGATGAAGAACATCAGGCGGCTGTTCATCATGTCGTTGTAGCTGTTGGTCATCGCACCATAGCCCCAGGTGTTCGCGACACCGGCGACCGTGGTGGAGTGGCAGATGCGGGCCTGATGGTCGATGTTGTTCGTGCCCCAGAAGGCGGCGAACTTGCGCATCAGGTAGGCCTGCTCGTTGCTGTGCTTGGCGGAGCCCAGCCAATAGACCGAATCGGGGCCGGACTGCTCGCTGATCTGGAGCATCTTGTCGCCGATCTCACCGATCGCCTGCTCCCAGCTCACGCGGGTCCACTTGCCGTCAACCAGCTTCACCGGATATTTCAGCCGGCGCTCGCCATGGGTCAGCTCGCGGATCGACGCGCCCTTGGCGCAGTGCGACCCCATGTTGAACGGGCTGTCGAAGCCAGGCTCCTGCCCGGTCCACACGCCGTTCTGCACCTCGGCGATCACCGTGCAGCCCACCGAGCAGTGGGTGCAGACCGTCTTGGCGGTCTTGATCTCACCGCCGAAGGCCGGGCTGGCCGCCGGTGCCTTGCGCACCATGCCGCCGGTAAAGGCACCAGCCATCGCCACGCCGCCAGCCGCGAGGCCGGAGCGCTTCAGGAAGGTACGGCGGTCAATGGCGCCGCCGGTGAGGCTGGCCAGCGCCTGGCTGAGGCGCGGACGGGCCGCTACTGCATCCGATTTTTTCTTGAGCATTGTCTTCTCCCGCTCCCTACTGGCTGCCAGCGCTTAATAGCGGGCCAGCTTGTAGAAGGTCTTCACATGCTGGGTTTCGCGATAGCCCTTGTGGTCGCCGACCGTCTCGCTGACCTCGGCGGCTTCGGCCTCGCTGCCGCCCGCGACGGCCATGGCAGCACCTGCCACGGCACCGACACTGGCGACGCGCAGGAAGTCGCGGCGATGCGCCGAAACCGGCTTGTCTTGCTGCTTCATGATGCGTCCTCCTCAACCCTCAAAAAACGTACAACCCGTTCAAAACTCTGTCCGGCTTGCGCCAGTCGCTTACGATTCCGTCACGCTTCCATCCCGAAGGCGTCGCGTTCGATATCGATCAGCAGCCGGCCGATCGTCCCGACCGGCTGATACAGCCGCGCATGGCGCGCACGCTCCAGATCGCCGAAGAAGCGGCCAGCCCAGGGGGACAGATGCCGCTGGAAAAACTCGTTCTGGACCGCAAGCGGTGCCGGCGCGCCGAAACTGCCGGCTATCAGGCCGGCCATCATCTCGCACAGCGCGGCGATGTGATCCTCCGGCTCCTTCACGTCCTCGGCGCGCGCAATCCCCAGGCGCGCCATGTCGCCGCGCAGATGGGCCAGCGGCTTTTCGTTCAGGAACCCAGTCAGATAGTAGGAGCCGTAGGGCATCAGCTCGCCCCGTCCCACACCAATGAAAAGATTGAAATATTCTTCTTCCGCCTGGGAGGGCGTGGTCTGCTGCGCGAGGCGCGACAGGACGCCAAGCGCGCGGCCCATGTCGGTGCCGTCATCCTGGCTGTCGAAACCGGCGGCAAGGGACAGCACGGCCTGATCGGCCGGCGCCGCCAGAAAGCGCGCCAGGAAGCCGTACCAGTTGGCCCGCAGAAGGTCTTCTTCCGCCATCATATGCTGAATATGCGCAGCCGCGTCAGGCATCTGCGTCGTTTCGCTCCCTCAACACCAAATCCAAGTGGCACCCCATTGTTTTCCCGCCCGTTTATCTGTGGCGAGCCGGGTGTGCCTTATTGGTCTTACCAATAGCCTATGCCAATCAAATTCCAAGGTCTAGCAGAAACGGCAGGCCGGCGAGCGGTGGTGGCAAGTTCTGAGGAATATCGGAACAGAAGATTGCAAATGACAATCGATCTTAATTGAATAATAAGGGTGACGTTAAATTAAGAACGATTATCACTCTTATCTTCGGATTCCTGTTCGGCAGCTTCACCTTCCGGCACTGCCTCCTCATCCACCGAGGCGGCCTTAGCCTGTTCGGATGCCTTCTCCGGCTCACCCTGCTCCGGCGCTGTATCAGTGTCAGGCGCATTGGATTCCGCCGCGCTCCCATCCTCGGCAGACGCTGCATCGCGCTCTGCGGCTTCGGCCTCTTCGGCATCGATCCGTGCCTGCCGCGAGGCGGTATAGACGGAGTGATTCTCCGCCAGTTCCTCGTCGGTCAGAAAACCGCGCCCGACCTGGTAGGAGCTTTTCATGCCCTCGATCACGGTTGCGGCGTCGGTGAAATCCTCCTCATAGTCGTTCAGCCCGTCCAGGCAGGCGAAGACCGGATCGGAGGTCCAGAGCTTGCGCAGCGCCCTGCGCTGCAGGGTCTTCGGCACTTCCTTGCGCAGGAACTGCGTGAAGTCCGACTCGACCGTCAGGCTGTCGATATCGGGCAGGGAATCGGCATCGAACGGTGCCTCCTGCGGCTGCTGATCGCGGCGGGCCGGCTGAACCGACTGTTCCCGTGCCGGCGCTTCCGGCGGCAAGGCTGCCTGCCGGGTTTCCTCCGCACGATCGTCCTGTATTACCGGCGCAGCACCACCACGCCGCACCGACGTCTGGCCCGGTGCCTGGGTGCGGGCCTTCTGCTTCAGCCGCGACCAGCGCGACAGGAACGGGCGCTCAGCCATGACGCCCCCCTTCCCGTATCGGCTTGCCATAGGCATCCAGCGGCAGCGGCGAGTCGGGCCGCTTCTCCTTGTGCTTGTCGCGCTGGCGCTTCACGAAGGGCTGCTCCACATGGTTGCCGTCGATGAAATCCTGCATCCAGCCCATCACGACGTCCGGCATCGCCACCGGTTCGACGATCTCGTCACCACTGATCAGATACTCCTCCGCCTCGTAGGGCGAGACGGTGACCAGCAGCGGCTGGAAGGCGAAATCCTCCGGCGCATCGGGATCGCGGCGCAGCACGATATAGACGACCGGCTGCTCCATCGACAGATTGTGCAGATAGGCCGGTGTCTGCGTCCGGTGCAGCCAGACCGGCAGCGTCGCAGCGTGGTAGCGCACCCAGCCCTCGCCCCGAACCATCTCGGTCCAGCCCTCAACATCCGGCGCACCGGGAATGACGGCGACCGGCTGGAACCGCCAGTCCTGCCAGGGGCTTGCCGATTTGTGGCGTTCGATGACGATGCCCATCGGCATCGAGATATCCTTGCTCATCGCTCCTCCCGAGCGTACGGCGCGCGTGGCTATTGCCCGCGATTGGTCTTACCACCAGTATATAGCGCAACAAGGCGGAATGATGTATCCGCCTGTAAAAACCAAGAATGACAGCAAACGACCGATGACCGAGGAACACCCATGACGGACGCCCAGCGCCGCATTCTCGCCTGCACCTGCCGGGGTACCATGCCGCTCGACGGCAAGGCCCTGAACGCGGCCTGCGGCCAGGCCGTCGGCGATGTTCACGAGGAGCTGTGCCGCGCCGGGATCGACAGCTTCCGCCGTACCGCCGCGCAAGGAAATCCCTTCATCGTCGCCTGCACCCAGGAAGCGCCGCTGTTCGCCGAGGTGATGGAGGAGGATGGCAGCGACGCCTCCATTTCCTTCGTGAATATCCGCGAGCAGGCCGGCTGGGCCGAGCAGGCCCGGAACACCACGCCCAAGATGGCCGCCCTGCTGGCCGAGGCGATGGTGGAAATCGAGCATGCCACCAGCGTCACCCTGAAGTCGGAAGGCGTGTGCCTGATCTATGGCCGTGACGAGCAGGCTATCGAAGCTGCACGCCAGCTTGCCGGACGGCTGGACGTCACGGTGCTGCTGTCGAAGCCGGGCGACATCATCCCGCCGCGGCTGATGGACATCCCGATCTTCAAGGGCAGCATCGCCCGCGCCGCCGGCCATCTCGGCGCCTTCGAGATCGTGGTGGACGATTACGCGCCGCTGATCCCCTCCTCCCGCGCGGCGCTGGCCTTCGAGGCCGGCAAGAACGGCGCTTCGTCGCGCTGCGACCTGATCCTGGACCTGACCGGCGGATCGCCGCTGTTCCCGTCGCATGAGCGGCGCGACGGCTATTTCCGCCCCGACCCCGGCAATCCGGCGGCGGTGCAGAAGGCGCTGTTCGAGATGACCGATCTGGTCGGCGAATTTACCAAGCCGCGCTATGTGAATTTCCAGGCCGATCTGTGCGCGCATGGCCGCAACCACAAGACCGGCTGCACCCGCTGCCTGGATGCCTGTCCGGCCTCGGCCATCAGCTCCGCCGGCGATGTGGTCGCCATCGATCCCTATCTGTGCGGCGGCTGCGGCGCCTGTCACAGCGTCTGCCCGACCGGCGCGGCCAGCTATGCCATGCCGCCCAGCACCTCGCTGCTGGCGCGGCTGCGCACCCTGCTCTCCACCTACCGTGAGGCCGGCGGGCGCAAGCCGGTGATCCTGGTGCATGACGAGCGGCACGGCGCCGACCTGATCTCGCTGATGGCGCGGTTCGGGCGCGGCCTGCCGGCAAATGTCATCCCCTTCGCGGTGAATGAGGCGATGCAGACCGGTCTCGACCTGCTGACCGGCGCGCTGGCCTATGGCGCCAGCCATGTCGCGGTGCTGGTCTCCACGAAGAAGCAGGGCGAGCTTGCTGGCCTCGCGCAGCAGGCCGGCCTCGCCGAGACCATCATGGCCGGCCTTGGCTATGACAGCGGCCGCGTCGCGGTGCTGGTCGAGGATGATCCCGATGCGCTGGAAGCGCAGCTTTATGCGTTGCCGGGGCTGGATCCCGCGCAAGCCGGCGACTTCCTGCCGATGGGCGGCAAGCGCGCCATGCTGTCGCTGGCGCTGGGGCATCTGCATGATGCCGCCCCGGCCCCGGTCGATATGATCCAGCTGCCCGCCGGCGCGCCCTTCGGCGCCCTGAAGATCGATACCGAGGGCTGCACGCTGTGCCTGTCCTGCGTCAGCGTCTGCCCGACCGGTGCTTTGACCGACGATCCCGACCGGCCCTTCCTGGGCTTCCAGGAGGATGCCTGCGTGCAGTGCGGCCTGTGCAAGGCGACCTGCCCGGAAAAGGTGATCGCACTGGAGCCCCGCATTAACTTCACCGCCGAGGCGCGCGCCGTCCTGCCGATCAAGCAGGAGGAGCCGTTCGAGTGCGTACGCTGCGGCAAGCCGTTCGGCACCAAGGGCTCGGTCGAGCGCATCGTCGCCAAGCTGCAGGACCACCCGATGTTCCAGGACCCTGCAGCGCTGGAGCGCATCAAGATGTGCGAGGATTGCCGCGTCATCGTGCAGTTTGAGAACGGGAACAACCCGTTCGCCGGCAAGGCACGGCCGCTGACCCGCACCACCGACGATTATCTGCGCGAGCGCGAGGAAGGCCTCGCCGAGGGCACCCTCGCCGGCAAGGACGATCCGAAGAAGACATAAGGGCGCGGCATTCGGACGCGTTTTGGTCCAAGTCCTCTTTGCGGTCTTTTATATGTTAATATTCAAATATATATTAACAATGTGAGGCAGCCGCCGGATCGGCCGGCCGGCTATTCAAAGCCAAGGGGGTTCAACATGACGCAGAATGTTGGCGGTATCGACCGCACTCTCCGTATCGTCGCCGGTCTGGCGATCCTGTCGCTGCTGGTGCTGCTGGACGGCAACGAACGCTGGTGGGGCCTTCTCGGCCTGGTGCCGCTGACGACCGCCCTGCTGCGCTGGTGCCCGGCCTATACGCTGATCGGCGTGAACACCTGTCCGGCCAGGACCGCCGACTGAACCGGCGAACCCAACAACGAAAAGGCCGGCTCCGTTTCCCGGAACCGGCCTTTTCTCCCCCTCTACGACCTTGTGCTATTCGCCGCCGCCCAGCGCATGGACATAAACGGTCAGCTGCTTGATCGTCGATTCGTCCAGCCGCCCGGCCCAGCCCGGCATGACACCGAAGCGGGCATTGGTGATCGATTCGACCACCTTGGCCTTGCTGCCACCATAGAGCCAGATATCGTCGGCGAGGTTCGGCGCGCCCAGTTCCCGCATGCCCTCGCCCTTCTCGCCATGGCAGGCAGCGCATTGCGCGACGAAAATCTCCTCGCCCCGCCCTGCTGCCGCCTTGTCGGTGCCGTGGCCGCTCAGCGACAGGACATATTCCGCAACGTCGTTGATCTCCTCGCGGTTCAGGATGCCGTCGCGGCCGAAGCGCGGCATCTCCGAATAGCGCGCATCGGCACTGCTGTTCCGGATGCCGTGCAGGATGGTGTACTGGATATCCTCCAGCGAGCCGCCCCACAGCCATTCGTCATCGACCAGCACCGGGAAGCCGGTATTGCCGGAGCCGCCGGCACCGTGGCAGCCCGCGCAATTATCCGCGAAGGCGACGCGGCCGCCGGCCAGCGCGAAGGACAGCAGGTCGGCATCGCCACGGATTTCCTGCAGCGAGGCGCTGGCGATACGGTCATGCATGACCGCCTGGTCGGCACGCTTCGCGGCGATCTGCTCCTTGATCTCCTCGCGCTGCACATAGCCCAGCACGCCCTTGGTGTAGCCGCCGCCCATCAGGTTCGGCCAGGCCGGGTAGAGCACCCAGTAGCCGATTGCCCAGATGATCGTGGCGTAGAAGGTGTACATCAGCCATTTCGGGGCCGGGTTATCCAGCTCGCGGATGCCGTCCCACTCATGGCCTGTGGTTTCGGTATCGGTCACCGGGTCCTTGATACGGTTGGTCGCCATCGCCTCACTCCTTCCCGCTGCCGTTGCCGTTCTCGTCACGCAACGGGATCTGGCTTGCCTCGTCATATTTCCTGCGGCCTCCGGGGCGCAGCGTCCAGAGCACCAGGCCGACGAACAGCATCATCAGCCACAGGCCCCAATAGCCGCGCAGGAACCCCGCAATTTCCTGAAGGATTTCCATCGCGCCCTACTGCCGCAGATCGTCGAGATCGTGGGCGCTGAAATCGACCAGCGTGCCCAGCATCTGCATGTAGGCGACCAGCGCATCCATCTCGGTCAGCCGCTTCGGATCGCCGTCGAAATCCCCGACCACCGCCTTGGGGTAGCGCGCCTGCAAGGCAGCATGGTCGCCGTCCGGGTCGGCCTGGGCCAGAAGGTCGGCCTTTGCCTCGGCAATCATCTCGTCGGTATAGGGCACGCCGACCCGGCGAAGTGCGACCAGATGGCCGGCGATATCGTCGGTGCGGATCAGCTTATCCGCCAGGAACGGATAGGCCGGCATCACCGATTCCGGCACCACGGCGCGCGGATCGATCATGTGCACCACATGCCATTCGTTGGAATATTTGCCGCCGACACGCGCCAGATCCGGGCCGGTGCGCTTGGAACCCCACTGGAACGGATGGTCGTACATGCTCTCCGCCGCCAGGCTGTAATGGCCATAGCGCTCGACCTCGTCGCGGAACGGACGGATCTGCTGGCTGTGGCAGGCATAGCAGCCTTCGCGGATGTAGATGTTGCGGCCGACCTGCTCCAGCGGGGTATAGGGGCGCACGCCCTTCACCCGCTCGATGGTGGTCTCGATCGTGTAGAGCGGCACGATCTCCACGATGCCGCCGATCGAGATGGTCAGCAGCACGAGGACCAGCATCAGCAGGCCGTTCTTCTCAAGCCGCTCATGGCTGAACAATGCGGTTTTCGCCATTGGTCTGATCCTCGCTTACTCGGCCGGGCGCAGCGCGCCGCTGCGCGGCGTGGCGGCAATCGGCAGCTCGGCGCGGGTATCGCCGCGCACCGTGCGCACCAGGTTGTAGACCATGATCAGCGCGCCCAGCAGGAACAGCACCCCGCCCAGCGCCCGGATCACATAGAAGGGATGCATGGCCGCCACGGTCTCGACGAAGGAGTACTGCAGGAAGCCCAGATGATCGTAGGCGCGCCACATCAGACCCTGCATGATGCCCGAAACCCACATCGCGGTGATGTAGAGCACGATGCCCAGCGTCGCGATCCAGAAATGCCAGCCGACGAGGCGCAGCGAATACAGCTCCTCACGCTTCCACAACTTGGGCACCAGGTAATAGACCGCCCCGAAGCTGATGAAGGCGACCCAGCCCAGCGCGCCGGAATGCACATGGCCAACCGTCCAGTCGGTATAGTGCGACAGCGCGTTCACCGCCTTGATCGACATCACCGGCCCCTCGAAGGTGGACATGCCGTAGAAGGCGACGGCGGTGACCAGGAATCGCATCACCGGGTCGGTTCGCAATTTGTCCCACGCCCCCGACAGGGTCATGATGCCGTTCACCATGCCGCCCCAAGACGGCACCCACAGCATGATCGAGAAGGTCATGCCCAGCGTCTGCGCCCAGTCCGGCAGCGCCGTATAGTGCAGGTGATGCGGGCCAGCCCAGATGTAGAGGAAGATCAGCGCCCAGAAATGGATGATCGACAGCCGGTAGGAATAGACCGGCCGCTCCGCCCGCTTGGGCACGAAATAGTACATCATGCCGAGGAAGCCGGCGGTCAGGAAGAAGCCGACCGCGTTATGGCCGTACCACCATTGCAGCAGCGCATCCTGCACGCCCGAGGCCGCCGAATAGCTCTTCAGCCCGAAGAACGAGACCGGCATCGCCAGGTTGTTGAAGATGTGCAGCACCGCGATGGTGATGATGAAGGCCATGTAGAACCAGTTGGCCACATAGATGTGCGTCTCCTTGCGGGTCAGCACGGTGCCCATGAAGATCACCAGATAGACGACCCAGACCAGCGTCAGCCACAGATCGACGTACCATTCCGGCTCGGCATATTCCCGGCCCTGGGTCACGCCCATGACGTAGCCCAGCGCCGCCATGACGATGAAGAACTGGTAGCCCCAGAACACGAAGCGCGCCAGCGACGGCCCGCCGAACAGGGCGGTGCGGCAGGTCCGCTGCACCACATAGAAGGAAGTACCCAGCAGCGCGTTGCCGCCGAAGGCGAAGATCGCCGCCGAGGTGTGCAGCGGGCGCAGCCGCCCGAAGGTGGTGAACTCGATCCCCAGATTGAGGGCCGGAAAGGCCAGCTGGAAGGCAATGTAGGTGCCCGCCAGGAAGGCAACGACGCCCCAGAACACGGTGGCGATCACGAACAGCCGGACGACTTCCTCGTCATATGCCGGGCTGATATCAGCCGGTTTCATGGCGACAGCGCTCATGGCACGGTTTCCCCAATCTTGTCGGCAGGCTGCTTCTTTGCTGCGTCGAAGCTGCGCCGCATCAGGTCGAAGACGAACAGGCAGGCAAAGCCCAGCAGCCCCAGCCCGAAGATATAAAGGGCGCTATCGCGCGTGCCGGCGGCCAGGAACAGCCCCAGCACCCCCAGCACGGCGACGACCGCGCCCAGCGGCCACATCAGTGGATCCTTCATCGCAATGCACCCCCGCGATTCGTGCGTTTGAATTGGCGATTGAAAAAAATGGTCACGCTTCCTCGATCTCGATCAGGTCGCGATAGGCATGCCAGCTCGCGAAGCCGATCAGCGGGAAGGTGACAAGAAGCCCGACATAGGCGACCGCGATGCCGGCGCCGATGAACAGGGTGACAAGCGCCCCCCAGCCGATCATCACCAGCGGGTTGCGCGCGACAGCCTTCAAGCTAGCCAGCACCGCCGTGACCGCGTTCACGTCGCGGTCCAGCAGCAGCGGGATCGACACCACGCTGATCGCCAGGGTCAGCGCCGCCAGCACGCCACCAACCAGCGTGCCGACGATCAGGAAGGGCAGCCCCTCCGCCGACAGCAGCGTGCTGGAGATCAGCAGCTCCCAGCTCGGCGGCTGGGTCCCGAAGAACAGCGCGAAGATCAGGAAGGCCAGCCTGATCCAGGCCAGCAGCAACAGCATCAGCACCACGCCGACGCCCATGATCTGCCCCGGATTGGCCTTCCAGGCCGTCATCGCGTCGCCCAGCGTCGGCCGGATGCCGTAGGACAGCTTGCGGCTGACCTCATACAGGCCGACCGCCAGCACCGGCCCCACCAGCATGAAGCCGGCGGCCAGCGGCAGCACCAGATAGAACAGCCCCAGCAGCCACAGCCCCAGGGTCAGCAGGAAGCTGCCGACGACGAACAGCGCGCCATAGGCCAGGGCCACGCCCGGCACCGCCTGGAAATCGCGCCAGCCGGCCGACAGCCACGCCCACGGACGATCCGGCGCCATTGGCCGGATGGTGATCCGCAACGCGCCACTTCCAGAAGAAACCGCTTCGCTCATGAAAGTCCCCCCTCCAGGATTTCCCGCACTATCGGTCAGGAGGCCGGCGGCTGCCTTGATCTGGATCAATGAGTTTTTGCAGCGCAACAACGCATGATGCCGCTGTATCCCCATCCCCTGCACACGCTATATTAGAATATCATGTTTCTGGACTCCGATCCGCTCCTTCTCGAACTGCTCGCCGCAGGTTATGCCCATTGCGCCAGCGCGGTTTCGGGTGTGGTCTCGACGCAGGGCGGCCTGTTCGGCGGCATGTTCCTGGCCGGGCTGGTGGGCAGTGCGGCGCATTGCGTCGGCATGTGCGGCCCGTTCGTGCTGCAGCAGGCGGCGGATCGCGCGCAGTCGGTCCCGGCCGCTCGGATGAGCGAATTCACCCGTATCTCCGGTGCCTTGCTGCTGCCCTATCATCTGGGGCGGCTGACCACCTATGCCGCGCTGGGCGCTGGCGTCGCGGCGCTGACCGGCAGCCTGGCGCAGCTTTCCTGGTTCGGCTGGCTGCCTTCCCTGCTGCTGGCGCTGGCGGCCTTGCTCTTCCTCACGGTGGCGCTGGAGCGGCTCGGCCTCCTCCGGCGGCTGCCGGTTCCCGCAGTGGCGGTTCCCTGGTCCGGCTTGGTCAGCCGTACCGCCGCGCCCCTGCTGCGGGGCGGCGGCGCGCTGCGCGGCTATCTGCTGGGTCTGGTGCTTGGCTTCATTCCTTGCGGCTTGCTGTATGGCGCCTTTGCCGCCGCCGCCGGCACGGCCGATCCGCTGGCCGGCGGGCTGGCGCTCCTCACCTTCGGGCTTGGCACCGTTCCGGCGCTGATCGGCGTCGCGCTGGCCGGCGGCCTCGCCTGGCGGCGCTGGCAAGCCCCCCTCACCCCGGTTCTGCCGCTGCTGATGCTGGTCAATGCCGGCATGCTCGGCTACCTCGCCTGGAGCATGGCCTGATGAATACGCATCATATCAGCGCCGACACGCATGAACTGCCGCATCCGCCGGAACAGGAAAAGCCGCGCAAGGCGCTGTTCGCCAACCGGCCGAAAGCCTATCCGAAATGGATCGTCGGCCGCTTCCGCCGGATGAAGTGGGCGGTAATGGCGCTGCTTCTGGGTCTGTATTACCTGGCCCCCTGGCTGCGCTGGGACCGCGGGCCCGGCGCGCCGGATCAGGCGATCCTGGTCGATATGCCCGGTCGCCGGCTGTATTTCTTCTTCCTCGAGATCTGGCCGCAGGAAGTCTATTACCTGACCGGCGTGCTGATCCTTGCCGCTGTCGGGCTGTTCCTCGCCACCTCGCTGCTGGGCCGGGTCTGGTGCGGCTTCACCTGCCCGCAGACGGTGTGGACCGATTTGTTCCTGATGGTCGAGCGCTTCGTGGAGGGCGACCGCGCCCAGCGCATCCGGCTGGACAATGGCCCGCTGACCCTCAACAAAGTCACAAGAAAAGTCACCAAACATCTGATCTGGCTGGCGATTGCGGTCGCCACCGGCGGCGCCTGGATTTTCTATTTCAACGACGCGCCGACCCTGATGGGCGACATCCTGCGCTTCGACATCTCGCCTACCATCCTGTTCTTCGTCGGCCTGTTCACCGCCACCACCTATCTGCTGGCCGGCATCGTGCGCGAGCAGGTCTGCGTCTATATGTGCCCCTGGCCGCGTTTCCAGGCGGCGATGCTGGACGAGCATTCGACCACCGTCACCTATCAGGCCTGGCGCGGTGAGCAGCGCGGGCCGAAGCGCAAGACGGAAAGCTGGGAGGGGCGCGGCGACTGCATCGACTGCAACCAGTGTGTCCAGGTCTGCCCGACCGGAATCGACATCCGCGACGGCCAGCAGCTTGACTGCATCGGCTGTGGCCTGTGCATCGACGCCTGCAACGAGGTGATGGTGAAGATCGGCCGCCCCGGCGAGCTGATCACCTTCGACACGCAGATGAACCAGACCGCCCGCGCGGCGGGCCAGCCCACCGGCGGGCTGCACATCTTCCGCCCGCGCACGCTGATCTATCTCGCCGTGCTGGCCATCGTCGGCGGCGTCATGCTGGCCAGCCTGATGAGCCGCAGCGATGCCGACCTGTCGGTGCAGCGCGACCGCGTGCCGCTGTTCGTGCAGCTTGGCAATGGCCGCATCCAGAACAGCTACACGCTGAAGATCCTGAACAAGGAACGCGCCGACCGCAGCTTCGAGATGACGATCCCCGCCCTGCCGCAGGCGGAATTGTCGCTCGTCGGCCATGAGGAGGAGGCCGGCCAGGCTGCCACCCTGACCGTGAAGCCGGACAGCGTCGGCAGCTACCGCATCCATGTCCGCATGCCGCGCGAGGCGCTGCAGGGGGCGAGCACGCCGGTCAGCTTCCTTCTGCGTGACGCGGCGACCGGTGAGTCCTATTCTATCGACACTGTATTCCTGGGGCCGAAATGAGCATGACCGACCGCCTGCCCGACGGCATGAGCACCACTGGAGAGCACCGGCGCGGACGCTGGTATCCCTGGCTGTTCGTCGGCTTCTTCGCCGTGGTGTTCGCCGTCAACGCCATCATGATCGGCATCGCGCTCTCGACCTGGACGGGGCTTGAAACCCGCGATCATTACCGCAAGGGGCTGGCCTATAACGACGTCATCGACAGGCAGACCGCCCAGCAGGCGCGTGGCTGGCAGGTATCGCTCGGCTGGACGGCGCTGGAAGCTACGCGCGGCGAGCTGAAAGTCACCCTGCAGGACGGCAGGGGCAACCCGATCAATGGTGCGGGCGTGGTGGTGGAACTGCGCCGCCCGACCGATGCCGGGCTCGACCGGCTGGTGCCGCTGGTGGCACGCGGCGACGGCTTCTATGCGGCGCGCGAGACGCTGCCCGCAGCCGGCAACTGGAATGCCCGGCTGGTGATCCGTAACGGTGACGACACCCATATCCAGATGGAACGGCTCTGGATCGCCGAATAGGCGACACCGGGTCCGCCATGACCGAGTCCTGCCTGCATTGCGAACAGCCGATCCCTGACGGATTTCCGGCTGCGGCGCAATTCTGCTGTAACGGCTGCGAGGCGGCCTATCACACCATCCGGGGGCTGGGGCTCGACACCTATTACGCCCGGCGCAGCATCGACCCCGCCCTCGCCCCACCGCAGCCGGAGGAAGATGCGCCGGCGCGCGATTACGCCGCCCTCGTCCAGCACGGCGATGACGGCATCGACCGGCTTTACCTGATGGTGGACGGGCTGCATTGCGCGGCCTGCGTCTGGCTGATCGAAAGCGTGCTGGCCCGGCATGCCGGCGTGGTCGCGGCGCGCCTCAACATGACGACGCGCCGGCTGCGCCTGGAATGGCGGGCAGCGGAGGCCGACGCGAATGCGCTGGTCGCGGCGATTACCGCGCTGGGCTACCGCGTTGCCCCCTTCGACCCCGCCCGGCTGGCCGACACGCAGTCGCAGACCGAACGCACGCTGCTGCGCTCGCTGGCGGTTGCCGGATTCGCCGCCGGCAATGTGATGCTGTTGTCGGTCGCCATCTGGGCCGGCCATTTCCAGGATATGGGGCCGGCAACGCGCGACCTGATGCACTGGGTCTCGGCGCTGATCGCCCTGCCCGCCATCGCCTATTCCGGCCAGCCCTTCTTCCGTTCCGCCCTCTCAGCACTTGCCGCCCGGCGTACCAACATGGATGTGCCGATCTCCATCGGCGTCGTGCTGACGGCGGGGGTCAGCCTGCTGGAAACCATGCGCGGCGGGCCGCACGCCTATTTCGACAGTGCCATCACCCTGCTGTTCTTCCTGCTGATCGGCCGCTATCTGGATGCCCGCGCGCGCGGCAAGGTGCGCGGCACGGCGGAACATCTGCTGGCGCTGAACGCCACCGCCGTCACGGTACAGCAGGCGGATGGCGGCACGAAGCTTCTGCCGGTCGAGCGCGTCGCCCCCGGCATGATCGTGCTGGTGGCGGCGGGCAGCCGCGTGCCGGTGGACGGGCGGATCACCGACGGGCAGTCCGATCTGGATACCAGCCTGATCACCGGCGAGAGCCTGCCCGGCACCGCCGGTCCCGGTGATATGGTGCATGCCGGCACGCTGAACCTGACCGCCCCGCTGAAGCTGACCGTCACGGCGGTCGGCGAGGGCACGCTGCTGGCCGAGATCGTCCGCCTGACGGAGACCGCCGAGCAGGGCCGCGCGCGTTATGTGGCGCTGGCCGACCGTGTCTCGCGGCTCTATGCGCCGGTGGTGCATCTTCTGGCGCTCATCGCCTTCCTCGGCTGGATCGCGCTGGGTGGCCTCGCCTGGCAGCCGGCGCTGATGATCGCGGTGGCCGTCCTCATCATCACCTGCCCCTGCGCGCTGGCGCTGGCCGTGCCCTCGGTGCAGGTGCTGGCGACCGGGCGGTTGATGCGGCGCGGCATCCTGCTGAAATCAGCCACCGCGCTGGAGCGGCTGGTCCATGTCGACCGGGTCGTCTTCGACAAGACCGGCACGCTGTCTCTGGGCCGGGCGGAGCTGAGCGATACCGACTTGCCGTCTTAAGTCCTGGAACTGGCCGCCCGCATCGCCGCGGCCAGCCGGCATCAGCTGGCGCAGGCGCTGGTGAAGGCGATGCCGGGCGCCACCGCGCCGGACGGCGTGCGGGAGGAGCCGGGCGCCGGCCTCGCCTGGGGTGATATCAGGCTGGGCAGCCGGCGCTGGACCGGTGCATCCGGCGATACGGCAGCCGATTCGGACGGGCCGGAGCTCTGGCTGGCACGGCCGGGCGAGCCGCCGGTGCGCTTCCGCTTCCGCGACACGCTGCGCGCCGATGCCGCCGACATCGTCACCGCCCTGAAGGCACGCGGGGCCACACTCTCCCTACTGTCGGGCGACCGGCCGGGCAGTGTCGAGGCGACGGCGCACGCCGCCGGCATCGTGGACTGGCGCGCGGAATGCCTGCCAGCGGACAAGGTGACGGCGATCCGCGCCTGGGTCGATGCCGGCGAAAAGGTGCTGATGGTGGGCGACGGGCTGAACGACGCCCCGGCGCTGGCGGCGGCCACCGTCTCGCTGTCGCCGGCCAGCGCGGCGGAGATCAGCCAGAACGCCGCCGACGCGGTGTTTCAGGGTGAGCGCCTGTCGCCAATCCTGGAAATCCTGGCGGTGGCGACGAAGGCCGACCGGCTGGTCCGGCAGAACTTCGCCATCGCGCTCGGCTATAATATGCTGGCGGTGCCGCTGGCGATGGCCGGCCATGTGACGCCGCTGATCGCCGCGATTGCCATGTCCAGCTCCTCCATCCTGGTCATCGGCAACGCGCTGAGGCTGAACTGGGGACCAAAGGACGGAAACCGCGCATGAGCGTCCTGCTCTACCTCATCCCTGTCGCGCTGGCGCTCGGCCTTGCCGGGCTGATCGCCTTCCTGTGGGCGCTGCGCAACGGCCAGTTCGAGGATCTGGACGGCGAAGGCAGCCGCATCCTGTTCGACGAAGAGGACAAGCCGGCAAAACGCAAGAGGCCGGAGGACGAACCCCCGGCCTCCTGATGCCTGCAATGGCGGCCGATCAGGCGGCCGCGGTGTGGTCGATCACCTCGCCGCGCGCCGGATAGTCGTTCTTGATGACGAAATCGAGCGCCCCCAGGATTTCCTGAAAGTTCGGCCGGGCGAAGGGCATGGTCTGCACTGTGCCGAAATAGAGCGTGCCGTCCGGCCGCACCAGGAACAGGCCCGGCTCGCTGAACAGCGCCGGCTCCACCACGCCGGTCGAGGTCTTGCCCTTGCTGGTGGAGATATACAGCCCCCACGCGCGGGCTTCCTCCAGCGGCAGGCCATAGGCGACCCGCAACCGGTCGAGCTTCCAGACCGCCTTGGCCTCGTCCGCGCGCTCCCCGCTGTCGGAGGAGATCGCCACGACATCCACGCCGCGCTCGGCGAAGGCCTCCAGCTTGCTCTGCAGGTCGGCGAGATAGCGCCCGCAGATCGGGCAGTGCAGCCCGCGATAGAACACCAGAAGGGTGAAATTGGCGGGCTTCGTCTCGCCCAGCGTGAAGCGCCCGCCGCCAGCCAGCGGCAGGTCGAGTGCCGGCACCTTCTGGCGCGGCATCAAGGGGGTGATGGAACTCATGACCGGATACTCCCGATGAGATTGCTGAAGATGACGCACAGCTAATCATCCCGGGGGGCCGGCTGCCAGACACACCCGCTTCACTATCCCGTGAAAGCGGCCTCATCGGCGCGAAAATGACAGCAATTTTAGCGGTTATTGACGCACATCAAGGAATAGCCGGATACCGTCTGATCCAATGGCAGGGATATCATAACCGTTGGACCCGCCCGATGATCG
>NZ_JAKUSO010000017.1:0-55874 GCF_022449305.1 Oceanibaculum sp.
CGCGCCCTCCCCCTGTACATCCATAAACATAACCCCATTCACACCCACCCGCTCCCCTCGCGGTTGTGGGTGGCGAGCGCCCGCGCGCCGGGTGAGGGGGAATCACTCCGTATACCCGCACGCCCGGAGCGCCTTCAGCATATGCGCGGGCGGTTCGGCGGTGACGGAGACTGCATCGCGCTTCGGATAGAGCGGCACGCTGACCGCGCGGGCATGCAGATGCAGCGGCACGCCGCCGGTATCGCCCGGCACGGGTCCATAAACCGGATCGCCGAGGATCGGCCAGCCCATCGAGGAACAATGGATGCGCAGCTGATGGGTGCGGCCAGTCAGCGGCTTCAGCTCCAGCCAACATATACCTTCCGAACGGCCCAGCACGCGGAAATCGGTCTGCGAGGGCTGGCCTTGCGGATCGACCACCATCTTCCAGCCGCTCTTCTTGTTCAGTTTCGACAGCGGCCTGTCGATATGGCCGGCATCCTCCGCCGGGCCGCCGGAGACGATGGCCCAATAGGTCTTGTCGATGCCGCCCGAGGAGAACAGCCGGCCCAGCTTCGCCAGTGCCTTGCGGTGCCGGCCCAGCACCAGGCAGCCGCTGGTGTCGCGGTCCAGCCGGTGCGCCAGCGCCGGCGGTTTCGGCAAGCCGAAGCGCAGCGCGTCGAACTGCGCCTCCAGATTGGGGCCGCCTTTCGGTCCGGCATGGCAGGGCAGGCCCGCCGGCTTGTCGATGATCAGCATCAGCCCGTCGCGATACAGCACGCGGGCCTGCAATTGTTCAGGACTCACGGTGCCTCGATCGCCACGGTCTCGAACTCGGCCGGGCTGACGATCTCGATCAGCTCCAGATCCGCCGAATGCTCGATCTCGCGGTGCTTGATGCCGGGCGGCTGATAGACGCAGGAGCCGGGCTTCAGCACCACCTCGCCGACGCCGTCATACTCGAAGCGCACCCAGCCCTTCAGCACATAGACCATCTGGAAATCGAGGATGTGGTAGTGCCAGCCGCCGGTCGCCTTGTGGCCGTCCTTGGCACGGATCACATGCGCCTGCACCTTGCCGCCGCTGACCCCAGCCATGCCGAGATCGCGATAATCGAAGAATTCGCGCAACCCGCCATCGAAGCCGGCCTCATCGGCATGCGTCACCACGAAATCATCGGCCGGGCGTTTTGCCGGCTTGTCCCGTTCGGCCATTATCTCCTCCCCCGTCTGTCGGTTGCCGCCATCCTAATGAGGATCAGGCGGTTCCGCTATCGGGGCTGGCGTCGGGGCCGGAGTGAGTGGCGGTTTCCACCGCGCCCAGCGCCTCATCGACCAGCTGATGCGCCATCGCGGTGGTGGTCAGCGCCGGGGCCGGGATCATCGCCGTGCGCACCGCCAGCGCCATCGCCAGCGCCTGCAGCACATCGCCATTCGCCGTCTCGCCCAGCGTGCGCACATCCTGATCGAGCGCGCCCAGGATCGTCGTCACCAGCTGCGACACCCGCATCGGCGAGGCTGTGTCCTTGTGCAGCGGAAAGGAAAAATCGAGCGTCTCGCCACTTTGCGTGCGGGCGGTATAGGGCAGAGTCCTGGCCACGGGGCAACCTCAGCATTGTTTGCAACAATTCCTCTTATACTGGACCCGCGCCGCCCAATGTCGAGAGAGACCAAGCCATGCCACGAAGACACTGGCGGTCTCCGGTTTCAGCCCTTACCGTTCCGCGCAAAGAAATAAAGCACCGAGGAACCCAGAATGAGCGACGGCAACGACATCCCGAAAATCGGGGTCGGCTTTCATTTCGAGGATCTGCATCAGGGCATGCGGTTCCGCACCGCCAGCCGCACGCTGACCGAGGCCGATCTGGTCAATTTCTGCAACATGACCTGGCTGACCGAGGAGCTGTTCACCAACACCGCGCATCGCGGCGAGATGGCGCTGACCGAGCGCGTGGTGCCGGGGGCGCTGGTCTATTCCTTCTGCGAAGGGCTGATGCTGCCGATGATGCAGGATACCGGCCTTGCCTTCCTGCATATGGAGCTGGACGTGAAGGCGCCGACCCGCGTGGGCGATACCATCACCGTGTTCTGCGAGGTGATCGAGCATAGACTGACCTCGCGCGGCGACCGTGGCCTCGTGCGCACCCGCAACAGCGTGCGCGACCAGGACGGGCGCGAGGTGCTGGTCTATACGCCGCTGCGGCTGCTGAAGCGGCGGGCGCAGGCCCAACGGCAGGATTGATCCGGAAACGAAGGAAAACAGAAGAATGCTCAGTCTGAAAGGCAAGGTGGCGCTGGTCACCGGCTGTGGTTCCAGCGGCCCCGGCTGGGGCAATGGCAAGGCCATCGCCACGCTGTTCGCGCGGCAGGGGGCGATTGTCATCGGCGTCGATATCAACCTCGCCGCCGCCGAGGAGACGAAGAAGATCATTGAGGGCGAGGGCGGAATCTGCGAGGTCGCCAGCTGCGACGTCACCGACCTCAAGCAGGTGCAGGCATTGGTGGATGGCATCGTCGAACGCCACGGGCGGCTCGACATTCTGGTGAACAATGTCGGCCAGTCGGAGCCGGGCGGCCCGGTCGAGATGGCACCGGAGGTCTGGGACCGGCAGCTGCAGCTGAACCTGACCAGCGCCTATAATGGCTGCAAGGCGGCGATTCCCGTCATGGAGCGCCAGGGTGGCGGGGCCATCGTAAATATCTCCTCGGTCGCGGGGCTGCGCTATATCGGCAAGCCGCAGGTTGCCTATGCGGCGGCGAAGGCGGCGCTGATCCAGTTCACCAAGACCACCGCCGTCATCCATGCGGCGAAGAAGGTGCGCCTGAACTGCGTGGTGCCGGGCCTGATCTTCACCCCGCTGGTGACTAGGCTGGCCGACAAATATGCCGGCGGCGATTTCGACGGCTTCGTCGCCAAGCGCAATGCGCAGGTGCCGATGGGCCATATGGGCGAGGCCTGGGACATCGCCAACGCCGTGCTGTTCCTCGCCTCCGACGAGGCGAAATACGTGACCGCGACCGAAATCGTCGTCGATGGCGGCATCACCGCCACGACCCCCTGAGCCTGGCTTTTCCCGACGAGGCTGATGTCGCGGCGCCAGTCGAAAAACCCTCCGGCCGTCACCCCCGGGCTTGTCCCGGGGGTTCAGGGTCCAGCTTGCACCGGTGACGCCTGAGCGAGCGGAGGTCTGGATTCCCGCAACAAGTGCGGGAATGACGGGTAGAGTGAACCGCAATAGTCTTTACCGAACAAACAAGCAGACAGGTATGTCATGACCGACCCCACGCCCCGCATCATGCTGATCCACGCGCTGCGCGAATCGCAGGTGCCTGCCTGGCGCGCCTTCGAAGCCGGCTGGCCGCAGGCCCGCATCTTCAATTTGCTGGACGATTCGCTGTCGGCCGATGTGGCCGCCGCCGGCAAGCTGACCGACGACATGATCGAGCGCTTCCTGACGCTGGGGCGCTATGCCGCCGGCACCGGGGCGGATGCCATCCAGTTCACCTGCTCCGCCTTCGGCCCGGCCATCGAGGCGGTGAAGCGGGACCTTTCCATTCCGGTGTTCAGCCCCAGCGAGGCGGCCTTCGAGGCGGCGCTGGAAAAGGGCAGCCGCATCGGCCTGATGGTTACCTTCCCGGTGTCGCTGAAGCTGCTGGGCGACGAGATGACCGCCATCGCCGCGCAGAAGGGCAAGCCGCTCGATATCCACTGCATCCTGGTCGAGGGCGCTATCGCCGCGCTGCAATCCGGCAACACCGCCGAGCATGACCGGCTGGCGCTGGAGGCGGCGAAGAAACTGCCGGCGCTGGATGCGCTGGTGCTGGGGCAGTTCTCGCTGGCGCATATGGCGAAGCCGATCGCGGAGGCCACTGGCCTGCCGGTGTTCACGACCCCGGACAGCGCGGTCACGAAACTGCGCGGACTGTTCTAGAATTCAAAACGGCCATCGCCTTTTTTCAGAGATTTTCCGGGCTTCTCAAGAGATCACGCACGCCTCACATCAGCGTGATGGCTGTTGATTTTCCACCTCCACAGTAATTCGCCATTCTGATCCGGCAATAAACGGGCGAAGGTTAAATAAAACTGCGCCCAGTATTCATTGCTGAACAGAACGACTTTGCGGAACACGCGGCGACCGCCGCTCGCCGCGACAATGGAGGATGATGATGAAGTTCAACAGCATGGCCCTGGGCGCCGCCCTGGTTTCCGCCCTGACCCTGACCGCCGCCAACGGCGTGCAGGCCCAGTCCGCCAATATGGAGAAGTGCTACGGCGTTTCCCTCGCCGGCAAGAACGACTGCGCCGCCGGCCCCGGCACCACCTGCGCCGGCACCTCGAAGGTGGATTATCAGGGCAATGCCTGGAAGCTGGTCCCGAAGGGCACCTGCGAATCCATGGTCATCAAGACGATGGACGGCAAGGAAGTGAAAGGCAGCCTGAGCGCGCTGAACCGCAACCTGCCGAGCTGACCCGGAACCCCGGAAAGGGCGGTGCCAGCGGTGCCGCCCTTTCGCTTTCCGCGAGACACGCCATGAGCTTTGGCCCCCCTGACATTCCCTGCCGCGCCGGCGCTGGCTTCAAGCTGGAGCATGCCGGCGAGATCGCCGGCACCCGGCCGGATGTGGGCTGGTTCGAGGTCCATCCCGAGAATTACATGGTCGAAGGCGGGCCGCGCCTCGCGACCCTCGACCGGCTGCGCGCCGATTATCCGCTGTCGCTGCATGGCGTGGGGCTGTCGCTGGGCAGCGTGACGCCGCCCGACCTGGAGCATCTGAAGAATTTTCGCCAGCTGATCGACCGGTTCGAGCCTGGCCTCGTCTCCGATCACCTGTCCTGGTCAGCCGAGGGCGGCACCTATTTCGCCGATCTGCTGCCGCTGCCAATGACCGGCGAGGCGCTGGAGATCGTCTGCCGCAACGTCGCCATCGCGCAGGATGTGCTGCGCCGACCGCTGCTGATCGAGAACCCCTCACTCTATGCCGGCTTCGAGGGGGCGGAACTGGAAGAGGCCGATTTCCTCATCGCGCTCGCCCGGCGCACCGGCTGCGGCCTACTGCTGGACGTGAACAACGCCTATGTCAGCGGGTGCAATATGGGCTTTGACCCCGCCGCCTATCTCGATGCTTTTCCGAGCGATCTGATCGGCGAGATCCATCTGGCCGGCCATAGCATTGAGCGCCACCCGGAAGGCGAACTGCTGATCGACACCCATTCCACCGCCGTGCCGGACCCGGTATGGCAACTCTACGAGGCGCTGATTGCCCGTATCGGCCCGCGCCCGACGCTGGTGGAATGGGACACTGACGTGCCGGCCTGGCCGGTGCTAGAAGCCGAGGTGCAGAAGGCCGACGCCCTTCTGGCCGCGCTGGCGCGGGAGCCGGCCCTTGCTTGAAGTGCAGCAGACTTCCTTCGCAACAGCATTGCGCCTTCAGGATGCGCCGCCCGCCGGCCTCACCGGCGATCCGCAAGGCACCCACCCGCTGGCACGGCGCTTCGCGGTCTATCTGAACAATGTGCATCACGGGCTGGTGCAGGCGCTGGCCGATGCCTATCCGGTGGTCCAGCGGCTGGTCGGGGAGGAGTTCTTCTTCGCGATGGCGCGGCTTTATGTGGCGGAGAACCTGCCGCGCGCACGCAGCCTGACCCACTATGGCGATCGTTTCCCGGCTTTCCTGTACCGGTTTCCGCCAGCCCGAAGCCTGCCCTATCTGGCCGATGTGGCCCGGCTGGAACGCTCCACACTAGATGTGCTGCACGCCGCCGATGCGCCTGCCGCCACGCCGGAGCAGTTGCTGGCGCTGGGCGAGGCGCTGGCGGAAACGCCGCTGCCCCTGCATCCCGCCGTGCGGCTGGTCGCCTCGCGCTATCCCGCCCTGGATATCCATGCTGCCAACAGCGGCGATAGCAATGGCGGCGGGGAAATCGAGGATCGGCCGCAATCCGTGCTGATCTATCGCGTCGGACATGCCGTCCGGCTGACCGGGATCGAGCCTGCTGAGCTACAACTGCTGCGCCGGCTCAAGGCTGGCTGGACCCTTGCCCGTATAGCCGAGGCCTGCTCGCCGCAGCATGCGGCCGAGGGGCTGGTCGCCCGCTTCCAGAAGCTCGCCGCCCTGCCGATCCTTGCCCTGCCGGAGGAATACAGATCATGACGCCACACCAGCTTCTCTCCACCGGCCAGGCCATCACGGACCGGCTGCAGGCCGCCCTCCAGCCTTTCGCCCTGCTGGCACTGCGCCTGCCGGTCGCCTGGGTGTTCTGGGCCTCGGCGCGCACCAAGGTGGAGGGCTGGAACATCTTCGCCCCCAGCCCTTCTGCCTTTTTCCTGTTCGAGCATGAATACGGCCTGCCCTTCCCGGTGCTGTCCGCCCATCTCGCCACGCTGGCCGAACATATCCTGCCTGTGCTGCTGGTGCTGGGGCTGGCGACGCGCCTCGGCGCGCTGGGGCTGCTGACCATGACCATGGTGATCCAGCTTTTCGTCTATCCCGACGCCTGGGTGTCGCACCATATGTTCTGGGCGACGATCCTGTTCGCCGTGCTGGTACTGGGGCCGGGCCGCTTCTCGCTGGACCATCTGATCCTGCAGCGCCTGCAGGGCTGACCTGCCTTCCTCACCTAAGATTGCCAAGCCGGATATTCCGCGCCATCATCGGAATATTAGACAACAAAGATACGTCTATGAGGAATCGGGTCGCCCGGCTCCGGCGCTGTCTCTTCCGCGTGGCTTCCGGGTACCCGCCTGAAACGGACGGGAGGAGAAGGCCATGCTGGTTTCCGACATTCTGAAGACGAAAGGGGCCGACGTCGTTGCCGTGCCGCCCTCGCTGCCAGTGTCCGACGCGGCGAAGCTGCTGGCGGAAAAGCGTATCGGCTCCGTGCTGGTGATGGACAGGGAGAAGATCGCCGGCATCCTGTCCGAGCGTGACATCGTGCGCACGCTGGCCGCCGAAGGGGCTGCCTGTCTGGACGGTCCGGTCTCCCGGCTGATGACCGCAAAGGTGGTGACCTGCCGGCCCGACCAGTCGATCAGCGATGTGATGGAGCTGATGACCAGCGGCCGCTTCCGTCATGTGCCGGTGGTCGCGGATGGGCGCCTCGCCGGCATGATCTCGATCGGCGATGTGGTGAAATGGCGGCTGGAGGAAGCGCAGGAGGAAGTGCGCCAGATGGCGGCCTATGTGAGCGGCGGCTGACGGCCCGCCCTTAGCGCTGCCGGGAAAGCTCCTCCGGCCCGCAGAACAGATCGTGCAGCAGGGCGATGACCTGCTGCGCCGCCGGATCGTCGATGCTGTAATAGATCGTCTGGCCTTCCCGCCGGGTCCGCACCAGCCGGTCCTTGCGCAGCAGCGCCAGGTGCTGGGAGACATTGTTTTCCCGCACATCCAGCGCCTCTGCGATCTGACCGACCGACTTTTCCGATTCGACCAGCGTGCACAGGATTTTCAGGCGCGTCGGGTTGGACAGGGCCTTGAGCAGCTCGCTCGCCTGTTCCGCCGCCGCCGATAGTCGCGTCATTTCCATTTCTTCGTATATATGGAAGTCTTTCCGTGCGGGCAAGATGCGCGGTCCTTGATGTGGATCAAGGGCATGGGCTGCCTTTCCCCGCTATGGGAAAGCCATGTTGAAACTGAAGCGCATCAGCATCGACACCCACCGCGAGAGCATCGCCTATCTCAATCGCGGCTGTACCGTCTATCAGCCGGAGGAATTCCAGGCGCTGGCCAAGATCGAGGTTGTCGGCCCGGACAGGCAGATGCCTGCGACGCTGAACATCGTCGATGACCCCGAATTGCTGACGCCAGGCGAGCTGGGCCTGTCGGAGGAGGCCTTCCGCCTGTTCCGCCTGCCGGAAGGCACGCCGGTCTGCATCGAACACCCAAGGCCGCTGGAAAGCCTGGAGGCCGTGCGCGCCAAGGCGCAGGGCCATATCCTGTCGGCCGGTGACTATACCGCCGTGATCCGCGACATCGCCGCGCTGCGCTATTCCAAGATGGAGATCGCCGCCTTCCTGGTGGCCTGCGCCAGCTTCATGACCACGGAGGAGGTGCTGAACCTGACCCGCGCCATGGCCGCAGTCGGCCACCGGCTGGACTGGGGCGACAAATGGGTGGTGGACAAGCACTGCATCGGCGGCATTCCCGGCAACCGCACCTCGATGATCCTGGTGCCGCTGGTGATGGCGCATGGCCTGGTCATCCCCAAGACCTCCTCGCGCGCCATCACCTCGCCCGCCGGCACCGCCGACACGATGGAAGTGCTGGCCCGCGTCGATATCGAGACCGACGAGATGCGCGCCATCGTGGAGCGTATCGGCGGCTGCCTGGTCTGGGGCGGGCGGGTGAATCTGTCGCCCGCCGACGATGTGATGATCACCGTCGAACGCCCGCTCGGCATCGACACACGCGAGCAGATGGTGGCGTCCATTTTGTCGAAGAAACTGACCGCCGGCTCGCGCTACCTCGTGCTCGACATCCCGGTCGGCCCCACCGCCAAGGTGCGCTCACAGGCCGAGGCGATCCGGTTGCGCAAGCTGTTCGAACATATCGCCGGCGCGCTGGGCCTGATGCTGGAGACCATCATCACCGATGGCAGCCAGCCCATCGGGCGCGGAGTCGGGCCGGTGCTGGAAGCGCGCGACGTCATGGCAGTGCTGCGCAACGAGCCGGACGCGCCGGCGGATTTGCGCGAACGCAGCCTGCTGCTGGCCGGCGCGCTAATCGAGAGCGACCGCAATGTAAAGGGCGGCCAGGGCATCCGCCGCGCCCGCGTATTGCTGGAAAGCGGCGCGGCGCTGCGCGCGATGGAACGCATCATCGAGGCCCAGGGCCCTAGCGGGAATGGTCTCGCCGCCAGCAGCCTGTCGAGCGAGGTGCTGGCCCCGCGCGCCGGCATGGTGGAGGCCATCGACTGCCTGCGCATCGCCCGCGTCGCGCGCATGGCCGGCGCGCCCTCCTTCAAGGCGGCCGGCGTCGATCTGCTGAAGAAGGCCGGCGACACGGTGAGCAAGGGCGAACCGCTCTACCGCATCCATGCCGGACTGAAGGCGGATCTGGATTTCGCCGCCGAACTGGCGGGACAGGATAGCGGCTATCTCGTCGATGGCATGGTGGAGACGGCATGAGCATCACCCTCACCTTTCACGGCGCCGCCGGCACCGTCACCGGCTCCTGCTACCGGCTGGAGGCCGGCGGCAAGACGCTGCTGATCGATTGCGGCATGTTCCAGGGCGACAAGACGCTGAAGCAGCTGAATTACGAGCCCTGGCCGTTCGACCCGCGCGCCATCGATGCCGTGCTGATGACCCATGCCCATATCGACCATAGCGGGCTGGTCCCCCGCCTGACCAAGGCCGGCTACAGGGGCCCGGTCATCGCCACCGAGGGCACGGCGGAGCTGCTGCGCTTCATGCTGCCGGATTCCGGCTCCATCCAGGAGATGGAGGTGGAGCGGCTGAACCGGCGCAACCAGCGCCGTGGCCTGCCGTCGCTGCGGCCGATCTACACCCAGCAGGACGCGCAGGACGCGCTGGAACAGCTTGAGACGCAGCCCTATGAGAGCTGGTTCGAGGCCGTCCCCGGCGTGCGCGCACGCTTCTGGAATGCCGGCCATATACTGGGCGCAGCCTCTATCGAGCTGGCGGTGGCGCAGGACGGCGGCAAGCCGCTGAAGCTGCTGTTCTCCGGCGATATCGGGCCGGAGCACAAGGCGCTGGTGAAAAGCCCGGAAGCACCGCGCGACATCGACATTCTGGTCATGGAATCGACCTATGGCGGGCGCACCCGGCCGAAACTGGACCCGCTGCAGCGCCGCGCCGTGCTTGCCGGCGAGGTGAATGCGGCGCTGGCCGCCGGCGGCAA
Source organism: Oceanibaculum sp. (assembly GCF_022449305.1). Taxonomy (NCBI): domain Bacteria; kingdom Pseudomonadati; phylum Pseudomonadota; class Alphaproteobacteria; order Rhodospirillales; family Oceanibaculaceae; genus Oceanibaculum; species Oceanibaculum sp. The sequence goes on from NZ_JAKUSO010000017.1 coordinate 9,840, forward strand.
CCTGGTCATCCCCGCCTTCGCGGTGGAGCGCACGCAGGAACTGCTGGCCGACCTGAACAGGCTGATTGCCGACGGCACCGTGCCCAGCGTGCCGATCTTCGTGGATTCGCCACTTGCCACCCAGATCACCCATGTCTTCGACCGTTTCCTGCAGGCCGGCAACGGCATCGAGGCGACGACGAAGCAGCCCTTCGCCGCCGGCAATGTGCGCTTCACCCGCACGGTCCAGGAAAGCATGCGGATCGAGAAGGTGAAGGGCGGCGCCATCATCATCTCCGCCAGCGGCATGTGCGATGCCGGGCGCATCCGCCATCACCTGAAGAACAATCTGTGGCGCGCCAACGCCACCGTGCTGCTGATCGGCTATATGGCGCCGGGCACGCTGGGCGCGCTGCTGGAAGCCGGCGAGCGCAGGGTGCGCATCCAGGGCGACGAGATCGCGGTAAAGGCGCGCATCCGAAAGCTGGAAATCTATTCCGGCCATGCCGACCATGACGAGCTGCTGGACTGGCTGCGCGACCGGCTGCCGGTCCGGCGCGGCCTGTTCCTGACGCATGGCGAGCTGGATGCCGCAGCCAGCCTGCGCGCCGCCATCGCCGGCTGGAAGGAGGAGCTGCCCGCTGTCACCGTGCCGCATATCGACGAGGCCTACCGGCTGGATGGCAAGCGGCCCGCGCGCATCCCGCAGGATGGCGCGCCCCGCCGCCTTGACCGCTATGCCGAGGCGGAGGCGCTGGCCGGGCATGACTGGCACAATGACTATGCCCGCCTGATGCTGGATGTGCAGCGCCGGCTGCGCGGCATGGAGGACGACGCCGCGCGCCGCCGCCTGATGCGCAAGCTGCAGCGCATGATCGAAGCGGCCCCGCAATGAACCTTGCCTCGCTGGACAGCTGGATCGACGGGGGGCTGTCGCCCTATGCCGATGCGGTGGCCGGCCTGGTGTTCTATTCGGTGCGCATCGCCGGCGCGGATGTCAGCCTGATCGTGGTCTGGCTGATCCTCGGCGCCTGCTTCTTCACGGGATATCTCGGCTTCGTCAATCTGCGCGGCTTCCGCCATGCCGTCCGGCTGGTCACCGGCAAGGTGCACGAACCCAGCCGCGCGCCCCAAAGCATCCCGGGCGAAGTTTCGCATTTTCAGGCGCTGACCACGGCGCTGGCTGCCACGGTCGGCCTCGGCAACATTGCCGGCGTTGCGGTCGCCGTCTCGGTTGGCGGGCCGGGGGCAACCTTCTGGATGATCCTCGCCGGCCTGCTAGGCATGTCCTCGAAATTCGCCGAATGCACGCTGGGCGTGATGTACCGGCGTGTGCATCCCGACGGGTCGGTTTCCGGCGGCCCGATGCACTATCTCAGCCACGGGCTGGCGGATCGCGGCCTGCCCCGGCTGGGCCGGATGCTGGCAGCCTTCTTCGCAGTGTGCTGCGTTGGCGGGGCGCTGGGCGGCGGCAACATGTTCCAGGTGAACCAGGCCTACAGCCAGTTCGTCGCGGCGACCGGCGGCGATGGCAGCTTCTTCGCCGACAAGGCCTGGCTCTACGGGCTGATCGCGGCGGTGCTGGTTGCCCTCGTCATCATCGGCGGCATTCGCTCCATCGCGCGGGTCACCTCGAAGCTGGTGCCGCTGATGGCGGCGATTTACTGCACCGCCGCCCTGCTCATCCTGATCCTGAATTACGACCGGATACCCTGGGCCTTCGGCTTGATCGTCAGCGGCGCCTTCTCGCCGGAAGGGGTCGCGGGCGGCTTTCTCGGCACGCTGATCCAGGGCTTCCGGCGTGCCGCCTTCTCCAACGAGGCCGGTATCGGCTCCGCCGCCATCGCCCATTCGGCGGTGAAGACGAAGGAGCCGGTGACCGAGGGCTATGTCGCGCTGCTGGAGCCCTTCATCGACACGGTGCTGATCTGCACCCTGACGGCGCTGGTCATCATTGTCACCGGCGTCGTGCCGCCACCCGGCGCGGTTAACGGCGTGGCGCTAACCTCCAGCGCCTTCGCCAGCGCCTTTTCCTGGTTTCCGGTCGTGCTGGCGCTGGCGGTCAACCTGTTCGCCTTCTCCACCCTGATCGCCTGGTCCTATTATGGCGTGAAATGCTGGAGCTATCTGCTGGGCGAGAGCCGCAGCCTGGATATCCTGTTCAAGCTGATCTTCTGCGGTTTCGTGGTGATCGGCGCGACGATGAACCTGGAATCGGTGCTGGAATTCTCCGATTCGATGATCTTCGCCATGTCGCTCGCCAATCTGGCCGGGCTGTACATCCTGGCCCCGGTGATTCGGGCGGCACTGCGCGACTATGAGGCGCGCGGCCTCAACAAACGCTGATCGACCCCGCAGGAGACGGCCATGAGCGTCCGCAATCTCGATTATCTCTTCAAGCCCGCCTCGGTGGCGCTGATCGGCGCCAGCACGCGCGCCGGATCGGTGGGCGCGGTGGTTGCCCGCAACCTTTTCAACGCCGGGTTCAGGGGACCGGTGATGCCGGTGAACCCGCACCACCGGGCGGTGGAGGGGGTGCTGGCCTATCCGGATGTTGCCGGCCTGCCGGTGACGCCGGATCTCGCGGTGATCTGCACGCCTCCGGACAGCGTGCCCGGACTGATAGCTGATCTGGGCGCGCGCGGCACGCGGGCCGCCATCGTCATCACCGCCGGGCTTGGCGCCGATGATGGGCAGGGCGGCACGCTGCGCCAGGCGGCACTGGACGCGGCAAAACCGCATCTGCTGCGCATCGTCGGACCGAACTGCCTGGGCATCATGGCGCCTGGCGCCGGCCTGAACGCCAGCTTCGCGCATATCGCACCGCGAGCCGGCGACATCGCCTTCGTCACCCAGTCGGGCGCAATGGTGACCGCCGTACTGGACTGGGCGGCCTCGCGCGGCATCGGCTTCTCGCAGTTCGTCTCGCTGGGCGACATGGCGGATGTGGATTTCGGCGACATGCTGGATTACCTCGCCGCCGATCCCGCCACCAAGGCGGTGCTGCTCTATATCGAGGCGGTCACCGACGCCCGGAAATTCATGTCGGCGGCGCGGGCTTGCGCCCGCCTGAAGCCGGTCATCATCATCAAGGCCGGCCGCCATGCCGAAGGCGCCCGGGCCGCCGCCTCGCACACCGGCGCCCTGGCCGGCGCCGATGCGGTGTATGACGCCGCCTTCCGGCGTGCCGGGGCGCTGCGCGTCTATGAGATGCGCGAACTGTTCGACGCGGTGGAGACGCTGGCGACGGCCCGCCCGCCGCAGGGAGAGCGGCTGGCGATCCTGACCAATGGCGGCGGGCCCGGCGTGCTGGCGACCGATGCGCTGATCGACTTCGAGGGCACGCTGGCCGACCTCGCGCCCGCGACCCTGGCGGTTCTGGATGCGGCGCTGCCAGCCACCTGGTCGCGCGGCAATCCGGTGGACATCATTGGCGACGCCCCGCCGGCGCGCTATGCCGCAGCGCTGAAGGCGCTGCTGGCCGACCCGAACAACGATGCCGTGCTGGTGCTGAACTGCCCGACGGCAGTGGCCGACAGCACCGAGGTCGCCCGTGCCATCATCGAGACCGCGAAGGAGTCGAAGCGCACCCTGCTGACCAACTGGCTGGGCGATCCGGCGGCGGCCGACGCGCGCCACCTGTTCACCGAACAGCGCATCCCGACCTACCATACGCCGGAACAGGCGGTACGCGGCTTCATGGATCTGGTGCGCTTCCGGCGCAACCAGGCGCTGCTGATGGAGACGCCGCCCTCGCTGCCGGAGAATTTCGCGCCGGACCGGGACCGCGCGGGCACCATCCTGCGCGCCATGCTGGCTGAGGGCCGCGACTGGCTGTCGGAATCGGAAGCCAAGCAGGTGCTCGCCGCCTATCAGGTGCCTGTGGTGCCGACCCGCATCGCCCGCACCCCGGCCGAGGCCGCCACCCATGCGGAGGAGATGGCTGGGCCGGTGGCGCTGAAGATCTTGTCGCCCGACATCACCCACAAATCCGATGCCGGCGGTGTGGCACTGAATCTGGAGACGTCGGAGGAAACCCGGCAGGCGGCTGAGGCGATGTTGGCCACCATCCGGCGCAGGCAGCCTGAGGCCCGGCTGGAGGGCTTCACCGTGCAGCCGATGATCCGCCGCGCGCACGCGCATGAGCTGATCGTCGGCATGGTCGATGACCGCCAGTTCGGCCCGGTGCTGCTGTTCGGCCAGGGTGGCACCGCGGTCGAGCTGCTGGACGACAAGGCGCTCGCCCTGCCGCCGCTGAACATGAAGCTGGCCCGCGAGACGATGGAGGAGACCCGGATCATCCGGCTGCTGCGCGGCTATCGCGACCGGCCCGCTGCCGATCTGGACGCCATTGCGCTGACCCTCATCAAGATATCGCAGCTTGTCTGCGACTTCGCCGAAGTCGCCGAGCTGGACATCAATCCGCTATTGGCCGACGAGAAGGGCGTGATCGCACTGGATGCCCGCATCCGGGTGGCGCAGCCGGCCCGGCGCGGTACCGCAAGGCTGGCGATCCGGCCCTATCCGCAGGAGCTGGAGCAGGAAATGGTCGTGCGCGACGGCAGCCGCTTTGCCGTGCGGCCGATCCGGCCCGAAGATGGTCCGGCGCTGCAGGCGCTGTTCGCACGGCTGGCGCCGGAGGATATCCGCATGCGCTTCTTCCAGCCGCTTAAGTCGCTGCCCCTGGCGCTGGCCGCCCGCCTGACACAAATCGACTATGACCGCGAGATGGCGCTGATCGCCAGCCCGGAGGAGCCCCCGGAACAGGAAGAGGAAATCTCCGCCGTGGTGCGCATCAGCTGCGACCCGGACAATGAGCGCGCCGAATACGCCATCCTGGTGCGCAGCGACCTGAAGGGGCGCGGCATCGGCTATGGGCTGATGAAACTCATCATCGCGCAGGCAAAACAGCGCGGCGTGCGCGAGGTGTTCGGCGATGTGCTGCGCGAGAACCAGCCGATGCTGCAGCTTTGCCGCGATCTGGGGTTCACCGCGATGGAGTCGGAGGAAGACCCCACCCTGGTCCGCATGGTGCTGCCTATTTAGGAAGGCGGCATCTTGCGGATCTGCGTGCTGTCCAGCAGATAGCCGCGGGCCGCAAACAGCGGATGCATCCAGTGCGCCGCCACCTTCAGGTAGCTGGCGGGCGTCGCCATCAGGATCGCCGAGCAGTCCTGCGCCTTGGCCTGATCTTCGATCGCCTGGAGCAGGGCCTGCAGGACAGGCTCCGAATCGACGAGATCGACCGCCGCCAGATGGCAGATGCGCAGGATGCGCCCATGCTGAAGATGCGGTTCTCGCCGATAGGCAAACAGGCCGACGATGTAATCCTGCTCGTTGAACACGCCGACCAGCCCCATGCCGTTCTCGCCGGGCGGGTTTGTCGCAAAGGCGCGCCACTGTTCCAGCGTGACATCCGGCGCAGCCGCCTGCACGACAGGAAAGGCCTGTCCGACCAGATCCGCTGTCACCGGGCGTATCGAGAACGCGCGCAAGCCTGCCACCTCCTGTTGTACGGTAGCGGCCATACTGATATCGTCCGGATAGTGGGGCATTGATTTGCATCAACGCTGCAGTTCCGAAGACGCACTGGAACCTGGCGCTCAAAAATGGCCTGCTGATCCCGAAGAGCATCCGGGCTTTTCGGCGAAAGGGTGGTTCTGATGACCGGCATGGCGAACACGGGAAAAATCCACTGCGACTGGCAGGAAGGCGCGCTCGGCTCGCCCTGCAATGCCTGCCAGGTCCGTGGCCTGACCATCTGCGCGCCGCTGACGCATGACGATCTGCAGCATATGGTCAGCATCGTCAGCGAGCGGTCGCTGGAGCCCGGCGACACGCTGTTCAGCGAAGGCGACCCCGCCGACCATCTGTTCAACATCACCGCCGGCACCATGATGGTCTATCGGCTGCTGGCCGACGGGCGGCGGCAGGTGACCGGCTTCCTGTTCCCCGGCGATTTCCTGGGGCTGGGCAACGACAAGAGCTATCGCTACAGCGCCGAGGCACTGACGCCAGCGACGCTGTGCCGGTTCAAGCGCCCCGCCCTGCAGGAGGCGCTGGAGAAGTTCCCGGCGATGGAGCAGCGGTTGTTCGGCATGGCCAGCAACGAGCTGGCGGCGGCGCAGGACCAGATGGTCCTGCTGGGCCGCAAGACGGCGCAGGAGAAGCTGGCCTCCTTCCTGCTGATGCTCTCGAAGCGGGCGGAACGGCGGGGCCAGAAGCCGACCCCGATCCCGCTGGCGATGAACCGGTCGGAAATCGGTGATTATCTCGGCCTCACCATTGAGACCACCAGCCGCGTCTTCACCAAGATGAAGCAGAGCGGTGTGATCGCCCTGCTGCCCTCCAGCCATATCGACATCCGCGATTTCGACGCGCTGGAAGAGATGGCGGAACAGGGCTGACCCGGGGCTTTTCCCGGTCTGTTACGCGGCACAATCCTCTTCCCCGGCCTCTTGATTCAGATCAAAGCCAGGTGGACCTCTCATCTTTATGTTTTCAAATATAAGCCGATAACGGTGGGGCGCGGCCTCTGGCTGATGCCCGCGGATGGAGGAGCATGCCTATGTCTGATTTCAGCGTCCCCGGACTGAACCGCCGCGCCTTCCTGAAAGCCACTCTGGCCGCCACGGCGGGTAGTGCCCTTATGGCAGCGCCTCTGGGCAGGTCGTCGCAGGCCATCGCGCAAGACAAGGCTGTGCGCATCGCCATTGCCGGCGCAGGGGCCGCCGGCCTGGCCGTGGCAGCGCAGCTTTCCCGCCGGCTGAACCGCGCGGAGATCACCCTGATCGATGACCGCGTCACCCACCTCTACCAGCCCGGCTTCACGCTGGTCGCCGCCGGGCTGTGGGGTCCGGAACGGGTGCAGTGGGCGAATGCGGATTACATGCCGTCCCGCGTGCGCTGGGTGCGCGCGCGCGTCGCCGCCTTCGACCCGGAGGCGAACCGGGTTCTGGCACAGGACGGTACGGCGGTGCCCTACGACTTCCTGATCGTCGCCACCGGCCTCGATCTGCGCTACGACCTGATCGAGGGCATGGAGCCAGGGCTAATCGGTACAGAACATCGCATCGGCAGCGTCTATGCCGGGCCGGACGGCGCACTCCACACCTGGCAGGCGATGGCGCAGTTCCGCGAGCAGGGCGGCGATGCCGTGTTCACCCGCCCGCCCGGTGACATGAAATGCGCCGGCGCGCCGCTGAAGATGACCTTCCTGACCGATGACCGGCTGCGCGAGGCCGGTATGCGGTCGCGCGCACAGGTCACCTACGCCGCGCATGACGGCACGTTGTTCAGCGTGAAACCGGTGAACGAGAAGGTGAAGGAGCTGTTCGCCGGCCGCGACATCGCGGTCGCCTACAGCCATGTGCTGGAAGCGGTCGATCCCGGCCGGCGCATCGCCCGCTTCCGCCACGGCGCGGAGAGCGTGGAGATGCGCTACGACTTCCTGCATGTGGTGCCGCCGATGCGCGCCGCGCCGCCAGTCGCCGACGGGCCGCTGAGCTGGAAGGAAGGCCCGTTCGCCGCCCAGGGCTGGCTGGAAGTGGACCGCGACACGCTGCAGCACCGCCGCTACCCCAATATCTTCGGCGTCGGCGATGTGAATGGCGTGCCGCGCGGCAAGACGGCGGCCAGCGTGAAATGGCAGGCGCCCGTGGCGGTGCAGAACCTGATCGACACCATGGCCGGCAAGCCGCCCAGCGCCCGCTATAACGGCTATACCTCCTGCCCGATGATCACCAGGGTCGGTCAGGCCATGCTGATCGAGTTCGACTATGAGGGGCGGCTGATCCCGACCCTGCCGCTGATCGACCCGCTGGCGGAAAGCTGGGCGGCCTGGATGGTCGAGGAAAAGGCGCTGCGCCCGGTCTATGCGGCCATGCTGCGCGGCTTCGGTTGAGGGGAGAACGCCATGTCCGGCCTGTCGATGGGAAATATCTATTTCACCGCCCTGGAGTTCCTCGGGCTCTGGTTCTTTGCGCTGCTGGCGCTGGCCGCGATCTGGGCCGTGCTGGCGGTTCTGGCCTTGCGCACGGCACCGCCGCCGGACCGTGCCCGCCCGCGTTTCCTGGCGCTGCTGGCCGGGATCGTTGCTGCCATCCTGACGGCGCTGCTGCTACCGGCCTGGACCGATGCCGGCTTCCACCATGTCGCGGTACTGGCGGATTATGTGCTGCTGATCGGCGGTGCCGCCGGCATCGGCGCAGCAGTCGGCATCGCCCTGCTGCCGGTCCTGTGGCTGGCCGCCCGCCCCAGAAGCTAACGTCAGCCGCGCAGATGGCAGGACACCCAGTGTCCGTCCTTGGTCTGCTTCAGTTCCGGCCGTTCGGTGCCGCAGAGCGGCATCTGCTTGATCGGGCAGCGTGTGTGGAAGTGGCAGCCCGGCGGCGGGTTGATCGGGCTGGGCACATCGCCCTGCAGCATGATGCGCTTGCGCGCCACCGTCGGGTCGGGGATCGGCACCGCCGACAGCAGCGCCTCGGTATAGGGGTGCAGCGGGTTGGTATAAAGCTCGTTCGCCGGCGCAATCTCCACCACGCGGCCGAGATACATCACGGCGACCCGCGTGCTGATATGCTCCACCACTGACAGATCGTGGGCGATGAACATGTAGGTCAGGCTGAACTTCTCCTGCAGATCCTCCAGCAGGTTGATGACCTGCGCCTGGATCGACACGTCCAGCGCCGAGACCGGCTCGTCGCACACCACCAGCTTCGGGCTGACGGCAAGCGCCCGGGCGATGCCGATGCGCTGGCGCTGCCCGCCAGAGAATTCGTGCGGGTATCGCCGCATATGGTCGGCATTGAGCCCCACCGTCTCCAGCAGTTCGACGATGCGGTCCTCGAACTCGTGGCGGGTCTTCGTCAGATTGTGGATCAGCAGCGCCTCGCCGATGATCGACCCCACCGTCATGCGCGGGTTCAGCGAGGCGTAGGGGTCCTGGAAGATGATCTGCATGTCACGGCGCAGCGCGGCCAGTTCGCCCCGGCCCATCGCCATGACATCCTTGCCCTCGAACCATATCTCGCCGGCGGTCGGCTCGATCAGCCGCAGGATGCAGCGCCCGGTGGTGGATTTGCCGCAGCCCGACTCGCCGACCACGCCCAGCGTCTCGCCGGCGGCAAGCTCAAGATTCACGCCATCCACGGCATGCACCCGGTCCACCTCGCGCCCGAGGATGCCGCCGCGCACGGAGAAATGCTTCACCAGATCCCGGACCTTCAGAAGCGGCTCGGTCATCGCGTCGAATCCTCCGGATCAGTACAGGACACAGGCCACCTTGTGGCCCGGTTCGATCTCGCGCAACGGCGGGATTTCCGCCGTGCAGTCGGGGCGCGCCTGCTTGCAGCGCGCGGCGAAGCGGCATCCCGGCGGCGGGTTCAGCAGGCTGGGCACGCTGCCGCCGATTGCCTCCAGCCGGGTCTTCTTCACCGCGGCCAGGTCAATGCGCGGGATCGAGCGGATCAGCCCCTGCGTGTAAGGATGCAGCGGGTTGGCGAAGATGCGTTCGACCGGCGCCTCCTCCACCACCTTGCCGGCATACATGACGACGACGCGCTCCGTCACCTCCGCCACCACGCCCATCGCGTGGGTGATCAGCATGACCGCCATGCCGAGGCGCTCCTTCATCTCGGCCAGCAGGTCGAGAATCTGCGCCTGGATGGTCACGTCCAGCGCGGTGGTCGGCTCGTCGGCGATCAGCAGCTGCGGGTTGCAGGACAGCGCCATGGCGATCATCACGCGCTGGCGCATGCCGCCGGAGAACTGGTGCGGATAGTCGCGCACCCGCCGTTCCGGCGTCGGGATATTGACCAGGCGCAGCATCTCCACCGCCCGGTCCATCGCGTCGCGGCGGCTGAGATTCTCGTGCAGCCGCACCACCTCGGCGATCTGCTCACCCACCGTATAGACCGGGTTCAGGCTGGTCATCGGCTCCTGGAAGACGATGGCGATCTCCTTGGCGCGTATGTCGCGCATTTCGTCGGCATCCAGCTTTACGATGTCGCGGCCACGCCAGAGGATCTCGCCCTCGACGATCTTCGCCGGCGGCATCGGGATCAGCTTCAGCACCGACATGGCGGTGACGGTCTTGCCGCAGCCCGACTCGCCGACCACGCCCAGCGTCTCGCCCCGGTTCAGCGTCAGATCGACGCCATCCACCGCGCGCACCCAGCCATCGTCGGTCTTGAAATGAGTCTTCAGCCCGCGAATGCGCAGCAGGGCGTCACCGCCCGCAGCCGGTTCCGTCATTCCCGGATTCCCCCTACATGACCTTGCGCGGGTCGAGCGCATCGCGCAGCCCGTCGCCGATGAAATTGATGGTGAGCACCGCCAGGAAGATCGCGGCACCCGCGAAGATCGCCCAGTGCGGTGCGAAGTCGAGATAATCCTTGGCGTCGTACAGCAGCCGGCCCCAGGTCGGGATGTCCGGCGGGAAGCCCAGCCCCAGGAAGGACAGGGTCGATTCGGCGATGATCGCGGCCGCCACATCGATGGTGCCGGCGACGATCACCGGCCCCAGCGAGTTGGGCAGGATATGGCGCACCACCACACGCGGCGTGGAAGCACCCAGCGCCCGCGCCGCCTCGACGAATTCCTTCTCGCGCAGGGAGAAGAACTGCGCGCGCACCAGGCGGGCCACCGGCATCCATCGCAACCCGCCGATGACAATGACAATCAGGATGAACACGCCGACCTCCGGCCCGGCGATCTCCTTCAGCGCATCGCGGAACAGGTAGATCACCAGCAGCAGCAGCGGCAGCTGCGGCAGCGACAGGAACAGGTCGGTAAGCCACATCAGCGCGGTGTCGACGCTGCCGCGCGCGATGCCGGCAATGGCGCCGATCACCGTACCGACCAGCACCGCCACCAGCATGGCCGCCAGCCCGACCGCCAGCGAGATGCGCCCGCCATAGAGCATGCGGGCCAGCAGGTCCTGCCCCAGATCGTCGGTGCCCAGCGGGTGCTTCCAGGACGGGCCTTCAAGCTGCGAGGAGAAGTCGATCTCGTTGATCGGCACCGTCCAGAGGAACGGGCCGATCAGCACGGCCAGCACCATCAGCAGCAGGATGGCGGCACTGGCCACCGCCAGCTTGTGGCGGCGGAACCGGCGCCATGCCTCATGCGCGGGCGAAATATGCTTCGCCCGGGCAACGGCCGGCACGGCCGCGTCAGCGGTAGGAGATGCGGGGGTCGAGCCAGCCATAGAGCAGGTCCGCGATGAGGTTGAAGAGAATGACGAGGCAGGCGAAGACGAAGGTGACGGCCATGATGACCGGCGTGTCGTTCGCCAGGATGGCGGCGATCAGCAGCGAGCCGATGCCGGGAATGCGGAAGATCTGTTCGGTGACGATGGCACCGCCGAACACCACCGGCATCTGCAATGCGACCAGCGTGACCACCGGGATGAGCGCGTTGCGCACCACATGCTTCACCACCACCACCCGCTCGCGCAGCCCCTTGGAGCGGGCCGTCGTCACGTAATCCAGCCGGATCACGTCGAGCACGGCGGAGCGCACGAAGCGCGTCCAGGATGCCCCCTGGAACAGGCCCAGCACGGCGATCGGCATGATCGACTGCTTGAAATGCTCCCACAACCAGGCCAGCCCCGTCGCCTCCACGTCCGAGCGATAGACGAAGGGCAGCCAGTCCAGATGGATCGAGAAGATCAGAATGAACAGGATGCCGGTGAAGAAGGTCGGCAGCGAGAAGCCGATGAAGGCGAAGGTGTTGGCGACCTGGTCGAACACCGAATAGGGCCGGGTCGCGGCGATCACGCCGACCGGCAGGGCAATCGCCAGCGCCAGCAGCTGCGACAGGCCGATGATGATCAGCGTCGCTGGCAGGCGCTGCATGATCAGATCGTCAACATCGACACGGCTGACGAAGGAAAAGCCCCAGTCGCCGTTCAGCATGGCGATCAGCCAGCGGACATACCGCTCCCACACCGGATCGTCCAGGCCGAACTGCTCGCGTAGATTCGCGCGCACCTCGGGCGGGATGTTCGGGTTGGTGGCAAGTTCTTCGAAGGGGTCGCCCGGCGCCAGCGCCAGGACGGTGAAAAGCACGATACTGATGCCGAGCAGGCTGGGCAGCGCCACCAGCAGCCGGCGGATGAGATACTGACTCACTGTCGGGTCACTCCGCAGAGAAGCGGGAAAAAGGGCCGGCCATCATGGCCGGCCCCATCCGGAATGGACTTCTCACGCGTCGCGATACCAGCTCCTCACATTCCACAGGCTGCTGTCCCAGCCGCTGGGCTGGCAATGCAGCTTGTTGGAGGCAGCGGCGACACCCGGGCGATAGATCACCGGAATGTTCACCACATTCTCGATCACCAGATCGTTCATGGCGATGAACAAGGCCGCGCGCTTCACCGGGTCCAGTTCGCCCTCCGCCTGGCGGTACAGCTTGTCGTAATCCTCGTTGTACCAGCGGGTGATGTTGCGGCCCTGCCACTTGTTCTCCATCGTGGAAATCTCCCACGTGGTGAACTGGTTCATGAACAGCGCCGGATCGGGCTGCGGCTGGGTCGTCGTGTACATCTGGATGTCGGTATAGAACTTCGTATAGGTGTCCGGATTGCCGACATCGGAGGAGAAGTACACCGAAGCGGTGATCGACTTCAGCTCCAGCTCGATGCCCGCCTTCTGGCAGGCCTGCTTCACGATGGCCTGGGTCTTCTGGCGCGGTGCGTTGATCGAGGTCTGGAAGACCATCTTCAGCTGCTTGCCACCCTTCTCGCGGATGCCACCGCTGCCGACCTTCCAGCCGCCATCCTCCAGGATCTTGATGGCCTTCTCGACATTGAACTCAAAGGCCGTCTTGCTGGAGCGGAAACGTTCCGGATTGTTCAGGAAGTTGCGGGTGGCAACACCGCCGCGCCCATAGATGTGATCCTGCACCGACTGGCGGTCCACCAGCAGGTTCATCGCCTGCCGCACCGCCGGATCGGTCAGGAACGGGTGCTTGGTCTTCATGCTGGACCGCTCGCCGCCCTCGACCTCGGTCCAGGGATCGGTGTTGTTCAGCTGGATATGCTCGATGGAGCCGCCCTCAAAGACGATGACCTTGCCGCGACCGCCATCTTCCAGCCGCTTCAGGATCGAATCCTCGACCTGCATGTTCCAGGCATAGTCGTATTCGCCGGTCTGGATGACTGCGCGTGCCGCCGAAACCGCATCGCCGCCGCCCTTCATCTCGATGGCATCGAAATAGGGCATGTTGGGCACGTGGTAGTTCGGGTTGCGCTCGCCGCGCACCAGATCGCCCGGCTTGAACTCGACGAACTTGAACGGGCCGGTGCCGACCGGCGCCAGGTTGGCGGGCGCCTCGCGCGACTTCGCCCCGGCATACTCCGCGAACAGATGCTTCGGGATGAGGCAGCCGCGATTGCCGACGAAGGCATCGGCCCAGAACGGCGTTGGCTTGCTGAACATCACCTTCACGGTGTGGGTATCGACCTTCTCCACCTCGACATCGCGGTAGGTGCCGCTGGTCACCGAGGCGGTCGCCGGATCGCGGCCATATTCCCAGTTGAACACGCAATCATCGGCGGTGAAGGGCTGCCCGTCATGCCAGGTCACACCCTGCTTCAGCTTCCAGGTGACGGTCTTGCCATCCTCGGACAGGCCGCCATTTTCCCGCGTCGGGATTTCCGCCGCCAGGATCGGAATTAGCGTGCCGTCCGGCGCCCAGGCAGCCAGCGGCTCATAGAAAACACGCGAGCCGTCCTGGTCCTTGGTGCCGGTCGCGAAATGCGGGTTCAGCAGCGTCGGACCCTGCCACCACAGCAGCTTCAGCGTGCCGCCGCCGCCGGCCTTGGTCGGCTTGTACTCCATCGCGCCCTGCGCCAGCGCGACACCGGAAGACAACAGCATCTGGCTGGCCAGCGGGGCGGTCAGCCCCAGCATCACCATGCGGGAAATGAAGCCGCGTCGCGACAGCTTGCCCTGCTTGACCTTATTGATAAGCCCCCTGAGTTCCCGTTCTTTCATGAGAACCTCCCCCTCGATTGTGGTTTCGAGTGAATGCCCCCACCGACTCCGGGATGGAAACTGTAAGGAGCAATGACATGCTAATGTAGCATTAACCGTCACGCACCCCCTTTTTGCATGCCCCTTACTATTTTATTGCAATGCTGGAATCCGGGATCAGGCGTCAGCCAAAAAGCCTTGAAAATCAGGCCACTGCCAGGATGCTGACGATCCGCCTTTCCAGCGATTGCAGGGAGACGGGCTTCACCAGATAGCCGTTCACCCACAGTTTCTTCGCCTGCATGACGGTCTCCTGCTGTGCATCCGCCGTCAGGAAAACCACGGGCGTGTCCTTCACCAGCCCCATCGGCAGGGACCGAAGCCGGTTCAGGAAAGTCAGACCGTCCATCGGCTCCATATGAATGTCACAGAGCACAATGTCAGGGCGGGTGCGCACCACCTCCTTCAGCCCCTCGCCGCCCTCCTTCGCCTCATAGATCAGCTCCACGCCAAGCTGATGGAGCAGCCGGCGGATCAGCACGCGGATGAAATCCTCATCCTCGATGATGACGATCTTCAGTGCCTTGAAATTGACGCTCACCGCGCTCTCCCTGACATGTTCATCCCAAGCTCTTCCCAAGGCCATCCACGGCGGCGCTGAATTCGGCGGCGCTGTCCGGCAGGGTCGAGGCCAGCAGTTCCGCCGTGTCCAGATCGCCGGCATCCAGCACATCCTGCAGGTCCGATGCCGTCTGCCCCAGCCGCACCGCGCCGATGGACAGGGCCGAGCCATTCAGCGCATGCGCCTCGTGCCGGGCCGCTGCCGCATCGCCGGCCCGAAGCGCCGCCTCCAGCCGGGCGAGGCGCGCCGGCACATCCTCGGCGAAGCGGCGCAGGAAAGCGATGGCCTCCGCATCGATGGCCCCGAAGCTTTCCCCCAGCTGGTCGAGTGACAGGATGTCGGGATCGGCCGCCGGCGCTTTCGGCGCTGCAGGCGCAGGTTGCTCTGACGCGGCGCTCTTCGGCCGGCGCAGCGACTGGGCCTGCGGCAGCATCTCTTCGAGTACCCGCGCCAGCGCCGCGCTGTTGATCGGCTTCGTCAGATAGCCGTCCATGCCGGCCTCGAAGCATTGCTGTTCGGTGCCGGCCAGCGCATCGGCGGTCAGGGCCACGATGGGCAGGCGCGCCGTATCCGGCTCCTCCTGCGCGCGGATCGCGGCGGTCAGCTCGAAACCATCCATCTCCGGCATGTGGAAATCGGTCAGCAACAGACCGTAACCGGTTTCCGCCTCCAGCCGGTCGAGCGCCAGCCGGCCATTCGCCGCGACCTCATGCGCGTAGCCGAGCCGCGTCAGATGCCGGCCGATGACGATCTGGTTCGTCGGATTATCCTCCGCGACCAGGATCAGCGCCTGCGCTGACCGCGCCTCCTCCAGCCCGGGCGGTTCCAGTTCTTCCGTTCCAGCCAGCAACTGGCCCCGTGTCAGCAATGCCGCGCGGCCCATCGCGGCGGCGATCGCATTCCACAGCCGCGCGCGGCGCATCGGATGCAGCAGCGTGACCAGCAGCCCTCGCCGCTCTGCCTCGGAAATGGTCGAGAACAGCCGACGCGAGGCGAGCAGCGCCAGCTTCGGGCCATCCCCGCCCAACCTTGTGCGCAGATCGCGCGCCAGTGCCAGCCCCGGCATGTCCGGCAGTGCTGCCTCGATCAGGACCAGATGCGACGGCGTACCGGAAGCGGAAAGCGCCGCCAGCGCCGTGGCGCCATCCGGCCAGACCGACGGCGCGGCTGCCCCGGCGAAGCGCATATAGCCGGCGATGGCATCGGCCAGCGGCGCCGGCACGCCGACCAGCGCCAGCCGCGCATCGGCGATGTCGGCCTCCGGGCGGATACCCGCCTCATCCATGACCGCCATCGGCAGCTCTACCCAGAAGGTCGATCCCTTGCCGGCCTCGCTGTCCACGCCGATGCGGCCGCCCATCATCTCGGTCAGGCGGTGCGAGATCGACAGCCCAAGGCCGGTGCCGCCAAACTTCCGCGCGGTCGAACTATCGGCCTGCATGAAGGGCTGGAACAGCCGGCCCTGCTGCTCCGGGGTCAGCCCGATGCCGCTGTCGATGACCTCCAGCCGGACCGGCAGGGTCGCGCCCGCCGTCGGCTTTGCCGTATCGGGCAACGACACGCGCAGCGTCACATGGCCTTCTTCGGTGAACTTCACCGCATTACCGCCGAGATTGAGCAGGATCTGCCGCAGCCGCGTCGGGTCACCCTGCAGCCGCCCCGGCAGGCACGGATCGATATCCACGATGAGGTGCAGCCCCTTCTCCTCCGCCCGCAGCGCCAGCAGGTCGCCGACATCCTCGACGATCTCCGACAGGTCGATGGTCAGCATCTCGATGTCCAGCTTGCCGGCCTCGATCTTCGAGAAGTCGAGAATGTCGTTGATGATGCCAAGCAGCGCCGCCGAGGATTGCCTTATGATCGCGCTCATCCCGCGCTGCTCGTCGGTCAGCGGTGTCTGGTCCAGCAGTTCGGCCATCGACATGACGCCATTCATCGGTGTGCGGATTTCGTGGCTCATCGAGGCCAGGAAATTGGACTTCGCCTCGGTCGCCGCCTCGGCCTGCCGGCGCGCCACCTGCAGCTCGGCATTGGCATCCGCCAGGGCCTGGCGCTGTGCCTCGATCTTCTGGGCGACGCGTCGGCGCCATTCGAACGCAACCAGCATCAGCAGCATCAGGACCGAGGAGGCGATGGGCATGGCGCTGCCGCGCAGCGCCAGCGCAAACTGACCGCCGGGCGGCGGCGTCAGCTCCAAGCTCCAGGGTGCGCGGGTCAGGTCATAGCGCGTCGCCCCGGGGGCAGGCGGGCGGTCGTCATACCAGAAGCGCGTGCCATCACGCTCCACCAGGTTGAGATAGCCATACTCGACCGGGAAACCATTCAGCAGCCGCAGCAGATGATCCAGCGTGATATCGACCGCGACGATCCCCTCGAAGCGTTCGTCTATATAGACCGGGCGACCGATGGTGGTGACCGGTCCCCGGCCGCCATCATCCTCATAGACCGGCGTGAAATATTCGGCGCCCCAGGGGTTGAGGGCCGGCGTGCCAAGCTGGAAATAGGGCTCCTCCAGATCCTCGTCGGCATAGGTCAGTTCCGCCGACGGGACCCATGGATAGACGAACTCGAACCGTCTGGCCGAGACGTAATAGATCCACGGAATATTCGGCAGCCGCTCGGTCGCCAGCCGGAACACCGTATGCAGCGACAACGCCATCTCGACCTCGGCCAGAAAGGCATCGCCCCGCCCTTGCAGCCCGCCAAGGCCGGTCAGGTTGCCGATCTCCAGCGGAATTATGCCGCGCGACGGCATGTCGAGATGGTAGCGCCCGTCCGGCTCCTCGGTCAGGGCAAGATAAAGGTCGCTGGGCGGGGCGAAGTCGGGCCGGTTGATTCGGTAATCGATGGCCAGCTTCTGCATCAGCTCGACCAGGACTTTCGCCGTGCCGACCATGTAATCGACACGGCCCCGCACGCGCAGCGCCTGTTCCTCGATCCTTTCGGCAACGCGTGCCTGCTCTTCGTGGACACTGTAGGCAGCAAAGCCGACGGCCCCTGCCGCCACCGCCAGATAACAGGCCAAAAGCGCAGCCGGCGCGATCCGCATGCTCCTCGACCTCTCTTCAGCTGTCTGCCCGGTCGGCACCTTGGCGCCGTCAGGAGGCGATGCGGTTTCGCCGCGACCATCAAAGGATTGGTTTTAACTAAAATCGCAGCAAGCAACGCCCGTCAATCTTCACTTGACGAAATCCCATATATGGGAAATTTTCTCCTTTATGGAACAAGCACTCCTCGAAGACACCTCCATCGATGACCGGCTGGCCCAGCGCCTGCGCGCACTGCGGGGCGAGCGCCGCTGGACGCTGGACGAGCTGGCGGAGCGCAGCGGCGTCAGCCGCGCCACCCTGTCGCGGCTGGAAAAGGCGGAGGTCAGCCCGACCGCCAAGGTACTGGGCCAGCTCTGCGCGGCCTATGGCATGACGCTGTCGCGCCTGATGCATCTGGTGGAAGCGGAATTCACCCCGTTGCTGCCGCGCGCGGCGCAGCCGGTCTGGCACGATCCCGACAGCGGGTTCCACCGCCGCTCCGTCTCGCCACCGGCGCAGGCGCTGGCCGGCGAGGTGCTGGAAGGCACGCTCGATCCCGGTGCGCGCATCGACTATCCCCGACCGCCCCGTCCGGGGCTGGAGCATCATCTGGTGCTGCTGGACGGCGCGCTGGAGGTGACGGTCGGAGGGCGCACCCATGCGCTGCGGCCGGGCGACTGCCTGCGCTACCAGCTGTTCGGCGAAAGCGTCTTCTCCACGCCCGCCCGGCAGGGCGCGCGCTATCTGATCTTCATCCTGTGAGGGCAATCATGCTGGCCACCGCGCAGACCGATATCTCCATCCTTCCGGCCGAGGCTTTCGCCGGCAGCCTCGGCGAACTGACCGCGCTGCTGCATGCCTGCGTCAGCGCCGGGGCCAGCATCAGCTTCATACAGCCCTTTGGGCTGGCGGACAGCGAGGCCTTCTGGCGGCGCAAGGTACAGCCCGGCCTGGCCGATGGCAGCCGCATCCTGTTCATCGCCCGGCACGAGGGACGCCTTGCCGGATCGGTACAGCTCAATCTCGACACGCCGCCGAACCAGCCGCACCGGGCGGAGGTGAACAAGCTGATCGTGCATCCCGATTGCCGGCGCCTTGGCATCGCGCGGTCCCTGATGCTGGCGCTGGAGGTAGAGACGCGCGCGCGCGGCCGCAGCCTCATCACCCTGGACACGCGGACCGGCGACAAGGCGGAACCGCTCTACACCTCGCTGGGATACCAGACAGCCGGCATCGTTCCAGACTATTCCCGCGACGTCGCCATCGACCGGCTGGACGCGACCACGATCATGTACAAGCGGCTTTAGGCCGGATTGAGCTTCAGGCTTTCCAGCCGGGCGCGGATCTCGTCGCGCGCCATGCGGAAGCGCGCGCGGAAATCCTCCGGCGTCAGCGCGGGATCGGTCGAGGCCGGGTCGGCAATCGGCCAGTGCAACCGCTGCACCCGGCCGGGCAGGACCGGGCAGACCTCCTCGGCGCAGAGCGTGATGACGAGGTCGAGCCCTTCCGGATCAATGCCATCAACCGATTTCGAGTGCTGGCCGGTGATATCGATGCCCAGCTCGGCCATCGCCTCGATGGCATAGGGGTTGACGCGCGACGGGGCGGAGCCGGCGCTCATCACCCTCGCCCGGCTGCCGAACAGGTCGCGGGCCAGGCCTTCGGCCATCTGGCTACGGGCGGAATTTGCGACACACAGGAACAGGATGTTCATCGCCGGGCCTCCTGGGGGTGCAGCGGTTGGGTGCTGTCGTTCGCAGCGTCCGCCGTGTCGGGAAAATGCCGCTTCGTCCGGTTGGCGAAGGCGACCAGCGACAGCATCACCGGCACCTCCACCAGCACGCCGACGACAGTGACCAGCGCCGCCCCGGAATTGAGGCCGAACAGGCCGATGGCCACGGCGACCGCCAGCTCGAAGAAGTTCGAGGTGCCGATCAGGGCGCAGGGTGCCGCGATATTGTGCGGCACCCGCCATGCCCAGGCGGCGACATAGGCGATGGCGAAGATGCCGTAGGACTGGATCAGCAGCGGCACGGCGATCAGCCCGATCAGCAGCGGCTTGTCGAGGATGACATGCCCCTGGAAGCCAAACAGCAGCACCACCGTCGCCAGCAGGCCCAGGATCGAGAAGGGCTTTACCGCCGCGATGAAGCGGGCGACCCGCACTTCACCGCCACTACCGTTATTGGCCTTGCCGACCAGCGCCGCGCGCGTTGCCGCCCCGGCGGCCAACGGAATCACGACATAGAGCAGGACGGAGAGCAGCAGCGTCTCCCACGGCACCTGCAAATCGGTGACGCCCAGCAGCAGCGCCACGATCGGCGCGAAGGCAAAGATCATGATGATGTCGTTCAGCGACACCTGGACCAGCGTGTAATTGGGATCACCACGTGTCAGCTGCGACCAGATAAACACCATCGCCGTGCAGGGTGCCGCCCCCAGCAGGATGAGCCCGGCGATATACTGGCCGGCATCCGCAGGGTCGATCAGGTCGGTGAACAGGAATTCGAAGAACAGCACGCCCAGCGCCGCCATGGTGAAAGGCTTGATCAGCCAGTTCACCACGACCGTGATGACCAGACCCTTGGGTCGCCTGTGGATGTGCCGCAGGCTGGCGAAATCCACCGCCACCATCATCGGATAGACCATCGCCCAGATCAGCACGCCGACGGCCAGATTGACCGAGGCGTACTCCCAGCCGGCGACGGTCTGGAACAGGCCCGGCCAGACGCTGCCGAGCACGATTCCGGCGAGGATGCACAAGGCAACCCAGAGCGAGAGGTAACGGTCGAAGAGCGACATGGCGGGATACCTCGATTGCCGGATCAGCAGCAGGGTGCGGAGCCGTCCGCCCCGGAGAGGGCGGCAAGCAGGGCGGCCAGCGGGGTGAGGCTGTCCGGGTTCAGCGAATAGCAGACGCGCGGATGCTCGATCTGGCCGGTGATGATCCCGGCGGCCTTCAGGATGCGCAGATGCTCCGACACGGTGGACTGGGCCAGCCCGACCTCATCGACAATGTCGCAGCCGATGCAGGATTGCTTTGCCAGCAGCACACGGACGATGTGGATACGCGCCGGATGGCCAAGCGCCTTGGCGATAGCCGCCACGGCCTCGTCATCTTTGTCAAAGCCCGCATCGGGCCGCGGGGCCAGCAGCGTAGTCATGCCGCAACCTCATCTTCGTTTATCGTCGATTGACGATACATAAAGGCTGAGAGTGTACCCGTCAATGCTGCCGCGCGGCACCCGGAAGGCAGCCCGCACCGATGGCAACTACTTCATTGTGCCGGTCAGCCGGTCCTTCAGCTTGTACCAGTTCATCATCACCGGCAGGAACCAGGGCTTGCCATTGTAGAAGGGGATGCGCCGGAAGGCGTCGCTGTAGAAGGCCGAGGGCTCGTCCCGCTCCAGCACAAGGGCGGCCGCCTTCATGCCCATCCAGCGCGCCCACACGACGCCGGAACCGCAGAATCCGGCGGCATAGACGATGCCGTCCTGCACCGTCAGTTTCGGCAGCTGGTCCATCGGGAAGGCAACGAAGCCGCCCCAGTGATGCGTCAGCTTCACAGTGTCCAGTTCCGGGAAGATTTCGATCAGCCCCTGACGCAGCCGCTCACGCGCCTCCGCCGTGTCGCTGGCGTAGCGACGGCCGCCCAGCAGGATGCGCGTGCCATCGGGCGAGGGCCGGTAGTAATAGCCCAGTTGCCGTGTCTCGCCATGCATCTGGCGCTTCGGCATCAGCTTCTGCATCAGGTTCGGGCTGAGCGGTTCCGTCGCGATCATCTCGGAAATCACCGGCACGAGGCGGCGGCGCAGCCAGGGCAGCCCCTTGTCGGTATAGCCATTGGTGGCGACGATGACATGCGCCGCCTGGATCTTGCCCTTCGGAGTCGTCACCTCGAAGGAGGTACCGGTACGGCGGATGTTGGTAACGCCGACGCCGCTATGGATCGCGGCCCCGGCCGCCTCGGCAACGCCCCGCAGAGCGCGGTGCAGCTTCGCCGGATGGACGCCGCCGATATCGGCGCGGCGCACGCCGCCATGATAGAGGTCGGAGCCGATCTCATCCTGCATGTCCTGGCGCTCGACGATCACCGGCTCGACGCCGATATGCTCGTGCAGCAGCGCCATTTCCCGCTTCATCGTGTCCAGGATTTCCGGCCGCATCGCCCCGGTGAAGCGGCCGGTCGGCTGGAAATCGCAATCCAGCTTCTCCGCCTCAATGAAGGCGTAGAGTTCCTCGCGGGCCGCCACGCCCTCGGCATAGATGGCCTTCGCCTTCTCCAGCCCGTATTTCGAGATGAGGCTGGAAAAGGAATGCCGGATATTGCCGCTGGTGATGCCGCCATTGCGGCTGGACGCGCCATCGCCCGGGCGGTCACGTTCCAGCACCACGACATCGCGGCCCGCCCGCGCCAGCGGGATCGCCGCCCCCATGCCGGCATAGCCGCCGCCGACCACCACGACATCGGCCCTGGCCGGCAGCGTCCCTGTTGATGCCGCCGCGGGTTCGGCTTCTTCCCACCAATAGGGCATGTCGGGACGGGCGCTCATGACGGGACCTCTCGGGTTCGGGGCATCATCTGGCAGGATGGGACAGGCAATGCAGAACGCATGCCCGATACCGCGAAGTCTGCGCCGGCTTTCGCACCTGCGCAATGCCCGTCCCGTCATGGGCGCATGAATTAGCCTCCGTTTAGGGCTTTGGGTTCAGGGCCTTCGCATGATGGGCGATATGGTCGCCGATGAAGCTGGCGATGAAGTAGTAGCTGTGGCCATAGCCGGGCTGCATCCGCAGCTCCAGCGGATGGCCGACGCGCGCCGCCTCTGCCTCGAAAATCTCCGGCTTCAGCTGCTTCTCCAGAAAATCGTCAGCATCACCCTGGTCGATCAGGATCGGCAGCCGCTCCCGCACCCCTTCCAGCAAGGCCGTCGCGTCATAGGCGGCCCAGGCGGACTCATCCTCGCCCAGATAGGCAGTGAACGCCTTGCGGCCCCAGGGCACACGCGACGGGGCCACGATCGGCGCGAAGGCAGAGACCGCCTTGTAACGCCCCGGATTGCGCAGCGCGATGACCAACGCGCCAAGCCCGCCCATCGAATGCCCCATGATGCCGCGCCGGTCATCGACCGGGAAATGCGCCTCGATCAGCGCCGGCAGCTCCTCAACGATATAGTCGTACATCCGGTAATGGGGCGACCAGGGAGCCTGCGTGGCGTTCAGGTAGAACCCCGCCCCCTTGCCCAGATCATAGGCCGGATCATCCGCAACATCGCCGCCGCGCGGGCTGGTGTCCGGCGCCACCAGAACCACCCCCTGTTCCGCCGCATAGCGCTGCGCGCCGGCCTTGGTGATGAAATTCTGCTCGGTGCAGGTCAGGCCCGACAGCCAGTAGATCACGGGCAGCCGCGCCCCCTCGGCATGAGGGGGTACATAGACGGCGATATTCATCGCACAGCCAAGCGTGCGGGACTCGTGCCGCCAGACCTGCTGCGTGCCGCCAAAGGCGCGGTTACTCTCGGTAAGTTCCATGTCGCTTCCTTGTGCGCCGCCGGTCAGTAATGGACGACGGAGCGGATCGACTTGCCCTCATGCATCAGGTCGAAGGCCTCGTTGATCCGGTCCAGTTCCATGGTGTGGGTGACGAAGGGCGCCAGCTCGATCTTGCCCTTCATCGCGTCCTCGACCATGCCGGGCAGCTGGCTGCGGCCCTTCACCCCGCCGAAGGCGGTGCCCATCCAGCGCCGCCCGGTCACCAGCTGGAACGGGCGGGTGGAGATTTCCTGCCCCGCACCGGCAACACCGATAATGACCGACTGGCCCCAGCCGCGATGCGCGCATTCCAGCGCGGCGCGCATGACATTCACATTGCCGATGCACTCGAAGGAATGATCGACGCCCCAGCCCGTCATCTCGACGATGACCTGCTGGATCGGTTTGTCGTGATCCTTCGGATTCACGCAGTCGGTAGCGCCGAACTGCTTTGCCAGCTCGAACTTGCCCGGATTGGTGTCGATGGCGATGATCCGCCCCGCCTTCGCCTGGCGGGCGCCCTGGATGACCGCAAGGCCGATACCGCCCAGCCCGAACACGGCGACCGAATCGCCTTCCTGCACCCTGGCGGTGTTGTGCACCGCGCCGATGCCGGTGGTCACGCCGCAGCCCAGCAGGCAGACCTGCTCGTGATTGGCTTCCGGGTTGTTCTTCGTGAGCGTCACCTGGGCCACCACGGTGTACTCGGTGAAGGTGGTGCAGCCCATATAGTGATAGACCGGCTCGCCCTTGTAGGAGAAGCGCGTGGTGCCGTCCGGCATGACGCCCTTGCCCTGGGTCGCGCGCACGGCGACGCACAAATTGGTCTTGCCCGAGGTGCAGAATTCGCATTTCCCGCATTCGGCGGTGTAGAGCGGGATCACATGGTCGCCCGGCTTCACCGAGGTGACGCCCGCGCCGACCTCCAGCACGATGCCGGCGCCCTCATGCCCCAGCACGCAGGGGAAGAGGCCTTCAGGGTCCTCGCCCGACAGGGTGAAGGCGTCGGTATGGCACACGCCGGTATGGGTTACCTGGATCAGCACCTCGCCCTTCTGTGGCGGGGCGACATCGATCTCGACGATCTCCAGCGGCTTTCCGGGACCGAAGGCGACGGCGGCGCGGGATTTCATGATGCTCTCTCCATCTGGTGGCTGTTGTCGTTGGCGTCTGTGCCGCCGATTCTCATTTCAGGTAACTGCGGACGAGGCCGAGAAGCTCGTGCTGTCGCGTATCCGCCCCTTCCCCAGTATCAGGCCCGGAACCGGGCCCGGACGCGGGAAACTCCTCGCGGATATAGGCCTCCAGAACCTCGGCCATGAGCCCGTTGATGGCGCCGCGCACGGCCGCGATCTGCTGCAGCACCGGCCCGCACGCAGCGCCGGAATCGAGCGCGCGCTCCAACGCCTCGCACTGCCCGCGGATACGGCGGACGCGGGCGAGCACACGCTTCTTCTCTTCCGGATCGTTCGGCATGAATGCCTCAGGCCTGTGGCTTATACTCCCCTATAGTATAGGCCGTGAGGCGCTTGAGGCAACCGCAGCCAGCGACCGGTCCATCGCCCATCCGGGCCAGCCGCTGACCGCCATCGCCTCCGTTTCCGTGCGGTTCTAGTCCGCCTGTTCCGTTGGCTTTGCCTTGTTCAGCGGCTCTGGTGTGGGCTGGTTGCTGTGCAGCCGGTCCAGGCCCGACATGATGTCGCCCTGCACCTGTTCGGACAGGCGTTCGACATCGCGCTGGCGGATATCCTCCGCGGCCTCCTCGATCTCGGATTCGGCACAGCCCAGGACGCGGAGGCCCTCGGCGCCCATCAGATAGGCGGATTCGACCGTCTCCCGGATCTCATACGCCACGCCGGCGCGGATGAGATCGATGGAATGGCCACGATCGTAGCTGCGCACCAGCAGCTTCGCCTGCGGAAACTCGTGCTGCGCCAGCTCCACGATCTGTAACGCGGCCTTCCGGTCATCGATGCAGACCATGATCGCATCGGCCGTGCCGGCACCGGAATGATGCAGCGTGTCGAGCCGGGTGCCGTCGCCGAAGAAGACCTTGAAGCCGAATCGACCGGCATCGCGAATCCGGTCCGGGTCGCGGTCGATGACGGAAAGGCTGACGCCCCGGGACAGCAGCAATTGGGAGGCGATCTGGCCGAAGCGGCCGAAGCCGATCATCAGGATGCGCCCCTTCAGGTCACGGGCGACATCGACACCCTCCATGGAGGGTTCGCTGCGCAGCAGCCGGTCGGCCATGAGCATGAAAAGCGGCGTCATCGCCATGGAGAGGATGACGACAGTGACGAACAGCGCATTTTCCCGCGCATCGATCACGCCGCCGGAGGTCGCGGCGGCATAGAGCACAAAGGCGAATTCGCCGCCTTGCAGGAACATCGATGTCCGGCGCAGCGCCTGATGGTTGGAACTGCCGAACACGCGCGCGACGCCATAGACCATGATGCCCTTGGCGACAGTGAAGGCCGCCAGCATCGCCAGAAGGAGCTGCCATTCCACCGCGACGACCGACAGGTCGAGCGACATGCCGACGGCAAGGAAGAACAGCCCCATCAGCAGGCCGCGAAACGGCTCGATATCGCTTTCGATCTGATGGCGGTAGCTCGAACTCGACAGCATCACACCGGCGAGGAAAGCGCCCATCGCCATCGACAGGCCAACGGCGTCCATCAGCAGCGCCGCCCCCAGAACCACCAGCAGCGCACCAGCGGTCAGCACCTCGCGCGTCCGCGCCCGCGCCAGCAGGGCGAAGAACGGATTCAGCCCCCAGTGCGACACCCCCAGCAACGCCAGCAGCGCGCCGACCGCCAGAAGGGCGTCCATCCATCCCGCCTCGCCCTGTGCCAGCGGCGACAGGAAGGCGACGACGCCCAGCAGCGGCACGATCATCAGATCCTCGAACAGCAGGATCGAGACCGATTTCTGGCCTTCCAGGCTGGCGATTTCGCCGCGGTCCTGCAGCACCGACATGATGACAGCGGTCGAGGACAGGACGAAACCCGCCCCGGCGACAAAGGCCACCTGAGCGGAAAAGCCGAAGATCGCCGCCCCTGTCAGCGCCAGGGCGGCGGTGGCGAGGGCAACCTGGACAAGGCCCAACCCGAAGATCTGGCCGCGCATCGTCCAGAGCTTTTGCGGGCGCAGTTCCAGTCCGATCACGAACAGGAACATCACCACGCCAAGTTCGGAGAAATGCAGGATCGACTGCGCATCGGTGAACAGGCCCAGCACCGAGGGGCCGACCAGCAGGCCGGCGGCGAAATAGCCCAGCACCGATCCGAGGCCGATCCGCCGGAACAAGGGCACGGCGACAACAGCCGCCCCCATCAGGACAACCGCCGGTCCGATGATTTGCCCCAGACTCGCTTCTGCCATCCACCTGCCTTCTGAATGTTGTGCCGGCAACCGTTAGAGACTATGGCCTATTCCGGCAGGTTCGGCGACCGTGCGATTTCCCGGCATTCTCCGGCAGGAAGGGATGGCGAGGGCCGGCCATTTTCCGAAACACCCGCCATCCCCGGCCTGGTTCAGCCTTTTGCCGGCACCGGCGTGTTCAGCAGCTGCTGTTCCCACAGATAGGCGACGCCGCTGCCGGCGGCATGCTGTATCAGGATCTGCGTCAGCTCGGCGGCATGTTCCGTGCGGGCCCAGTCGCGCTGCCACTCCGACGCCACCGCCAGCCAGGTCATCATGTTCGCGCCGGCCCCGATCATGCGCTGGATCGCGACTTCATGAGCCTCGCCCGCGGTGCCCCCCGACGCTTCGTTGACGACCGTCACGTCCCAGCCTTCGCCGAGAGCCTGGATCACCGGCATCGCGACGCAGACCTCCGTCCACAGGCCGGCGATGATCAGCTGCTTGCGGCCCGTCGCCCTGACCGCATCGACGACCTTCTTGTCTTCCCAGGTGTTGATGAAGGTCCGGTCGATCACCTCCTGCCCCGGAAAGACATCGGTGATCTGCGGGAAGATCAGGCCACCGCGCTCGGCGATCACGCTGGTCAGGATGGTGGGCACGCCGAAGGCCTTGGCGGCCTTCGCCAGCGCGGTCGAATTGTTCACCACCATATGCGGGTCATGGCTGTTCAGGTTCGTCAGCTGGTAAGGCTGGTGGTCGATCAGAACGAGGACCGAATCTTCGGGGCGGAGAAGCGAATCGAGGCCATTGCGGAAGGTCATTGCTGCATCCTTGTCGTGCCTGTGTGAAGGGGCGGTCTGCCACATGCACCATGGGCGGCGCCATTAACGGGCCGCACTCTGCTGTTCCTTTAATTCGCAGGCTAGCGCCATAATGCGGCATGCTGTGTCGCAAAAACTGGAACGCATAGTATGGATATGGACGATCTGCGGACCTTTGTCGTTGTGGCCGATGCCGGGGGTGTGTCGGCCGCCGCACGCCGGCTTGGCCTCTCCAAGTCGATCGTCAGCCGGCGGCTGTTCCGGATCGAGGCCGAACTCGGCGTGCAGCTTCTGGCACGGACGACCCGCGGGGCCGCGCTGACCGAAGCGGGGGTTACCTTCAGGGATCATGCGGCCCGGGCCAGTGCGGAGATCGACACGGCCCGGGAGACAATCCTGCCGACCGGCGATCTGCGCGGCCATCTGCGGATCGCCATGCCGCTTTCCTTCGGTCCGACGCATTTCGCCCCGGTGCTTGCCGAGATGGCGCACCGGCATCCCCGGCTGCATATCCACAGCGCCTACAGCGACCGTTTTGTCGATCTGATCGCCGAGGGCTTCGACTGCGCGATCCGGGTTGGCTATCTCCAGGACTCCAACCTGATCGCAAAGCGCATCGGGCCGATCCATGGCAAGCTTGTGGCCAGTCCGGACTATATCGAGAAAAACGGCGCCCCGCAGACGCCGGATGAGTTGGCAAGCCACCAGGCGCTGATGCAGGGAACGGAAAGCTGGCAGTTCCAGGATGGAAACAGGATTGTCACGGTGCAGCCGCAGGGCCGGTTCAAGGCCGACAACGCCACGGCGCTTGCCGGTGCCGCAGCGGCTGGCCTCGGCATTGCCTGGCTGCCCGACTGCATCATCCATGACTATGTGTCCGCCGGCGCCCTCGTTCCGATCATGACACGTTATCCCCCACCGCCCGCCGGCGCCTATGTCGTCCGTCCGCCCGGCCAGCATCCCGCGCGGAAAATACGGGTCCTGACCGAGATGCTGATCAAGCACATGGCCGGCAATCCGGAGATTTGGGGCCTCGACCGCTAACATAGCGTACTGTCCAAACGCTCCATTTCCTTTGACAGGGTTCCGCGTATCCTCCTTCGCCCATCCGATGACGTCGCATTGCAGCATTGAATATTTATCTACCGGACAGCGATACGCCCAGCCTCTAAAGTCCTGGCGTTGAATGGCATTGGCCTGCAAAACCTCGTTGCTGGCTTCGGCTCCCTATCGACCGGACGGTATTAGCCAAAACGCGACCGATGGCATTCGATACAGGAGAGACCCTGCGGATTGGCCACATGCGCCGTACGCCGCCAGACCGATGCGATATGGGCCCAATCCGTGTGAAAACCGGGGAGATTCCGTTGATCCGCAAAAAATTGCCCTTCACCTGCGAAAAGCGGTCAGCCTCAGGTGACCTTGGCGTTGTCGTGACGAACGCGCCGCTCGGCACCGCGGCGGGCAGCGAGATGCTGGCGGCTGGCGGCAATGCCATCGATGCCGCCGTTGCCGCGCTGCTGACGCTCACCGTTGTCGAGCCAATGATGGTGGGGATCGCGGGTGGCGGGATCTCGCACATAAGGCTGAGTGACGGCCGCCATGTGGTGATCGACGCGCTGTCAACGGCGGGGGCAGCGATGCACCCGACGATGTTCACCCCTGTTTCCGACCTTCCCGAGCGATACAGTGACACGCTTGACCGGCGCAATCTCGTCGGGCCATCGGCCGTCGCCGTTCCAGGAAATCTGCGCGGCTGGTGCCTGATGCAGGAAAAGTACGGCAAACTGCCCTTTGCCGACGTGATCGAACCGGCCATACAGGCCGCGAGGCGCGGTTTCACTGTCAGTCACTATCTGAATGGCGCAATCAAAGAGCATGAGGCCGATCTTGCGGCGGATGCCGAGATTGCACGGCTGATGCTGCCGGGCGGCACGCCGGCGGAGCCGGGCAGCCGCATGGTGATGGGAGACTATGCCGAAAGCCTGCGGCAGGTGCAGACGGAAGGCGCATCGGCGCTGTATGGCGGTGCGCTGGGGCGCGCCCTGATCGACCGGCTGCAGACCGGCGGTATGGATGCCGGTGCCCTGACGCTGGAAGACCTTGTTTCCTACAGCGCCATCGAACGCGAGGCGATCTTCGGCACCTATCGCGGGCACACCATCGTCGGTCCGCCGCCGCCGGCCTCATCCGGCGTGCACATCGTGCAGATGCTGAACATGCTGGAGAATTTCGACGTCACCGCCATGGGGTTCGGCAGCGTGGAGTCTCTGGGCCTGCTGGCCGAGGTGATCCGCATCGCCTTCGAGGACCGGCGCACCGCGTCCGGCGACCCCGATTTCGTCGAGGTGCCTGTCGAACGCTACATTTCGAAGGACTATGCCCGCACCTGCCTCCAGAGAATGAAGAAAAGGCCGGTGCCGCACCCCTCGCTTCACGAAAGCCGCGACACCACGCATGTCACGGCGGCCGACCGGGACGGGAATATCGTCGCCGCGACACATACGATAAACAGCCTCTTCGGTGCGCGCATCATGGTGCCCGGCACCGGCATTATCCCCAATAACTACATGCTGAACTACGACCCGCGTCCCGGTAAGGCGATGTCCATCGCCCCTGGCAAACGGGTGCCGACAGCGATGGCGCCGATAATCATCCTGAAAGAGGACCGCCCTGTCTTCGCACTGGGCCTACCGGGCGGGGTACGCATTTTCCCGTCGGCGATGCAGGCCATTGTCAACCTGATCGATCACCGGATGAGCCTGCAGCAGGCCGTCGAGGCACCGCGCCTCTGGACGGAAGGCCACCATATCGAACTGGAACCGGCCTACGCGGATATGGGAGGAGATCTGGCGCAGCGGGGCCGGGAGGTACGCCTCGTCAAGACCGCGGGCGGCGGCATGAACGCCATCGCTTTCGAGAAGGACGGGATGATGACAGGTGCCGCCTGCTGGCGGGCGGACGGCACCGCAATGGCGCAAAGCGGAGGGCTGGCCCGCCCTGGCGTTCGGTTTCGCCTCTGACCATCCGGGCGCGTGGTTTCACGTCCCGACTTGCGAGAAGCGCCAGCCCATCCCGCCACACTCTATTCAGCTGTCAGGTAGTCGTAGGCGGACAGGGCGTGGCACTTCACGACGTGGATGAACTCCTCGATCGGCACATGCTCATCGACGCTGCCCATGCCGCGTGGGGCCGGCCCATAGACGATGGCCGGCACTTCCTTGTAGCGCCACAGCCGCGCATCGGTGCCGCCCAGGCTGATGACCGGCACCGGATCGACGCCTGACACCAGCATGGCGTTGGCGCGCACGATGCGGGCCATCTCGGTGTCCGGGTCGGTCCAGGCCGGCGGGTTATAGACCAGCGTCTTGTAGGTCACCTGCGGATAGGCCTCCAGGATGCGCGCCACTTCCTTGTGAATGTCCTCATCAGTCAGCCCGTTAGGCACCCGGATATCGACCTGGAAGGTGCAGTCGGCGGCGACCATGTTCACCTTCACACCGCCGCTGATGGTGCCGGGATTGACGGTGACGCGGCGCACGATGCGCGCCGCCCCGTCGCCTAACTCGTGATCGATAACCGATGAAGCATCGCGGATCAGCGCCTCCAGATTGCCGAGGTCCGCCGGCTCCATGTCGCTGAGATCTTCCAACTGGGTAATGATACCGACGGCAATCTTGGTGGCACTGGGGCTGGCATGGGTATAGGCGCCGTGTGCACCGGCGGTCTTCACCGTGAATTCCAGCCAGAGCGGCCCCTTCTCGCCAAAACGCAGGGAGCCCCTGCCGCTCGGCTCGCCATTCAGGCAGCAATCGCCAAACACTTCGGGATGGTGATCGGCGAGATAGCGGGCACCCCACGGACCGAAAGTCTCCTCGTCCGAGACTGCGACAAGGGTCAGCCTGCCTTTCAGCTTCTCGCGCAGCCGGTTGAGATAGATGTAGGTGAAGAGGGAGGCGGTGGTGCCGCACTTCATGTCGGCCGCGCCCCGCCCGTAGATTTTGCCATCGCGGATTTCGGCCCCCCAGGGCTCGGCAGTCCAGCCGGCATCGCTTTCCACCGGAAACACATCGATATGGCCGTTCAGCGCCAGATGCCGGCCGGGCGATCCGCCTTCGAAGCTGGCGACAATGTTCGGCATCACCTTGTTCGGGTCGATCACCCTGTAGTCCAGCCCGTTCCCGGTCAGCGCTTCCATCACATGAGCGGCGGCCTCCAACGTGTCGCCGGGCGGATTCGGGCTGCGGCGGCGGATGAATTCGCACAGAAAGGCGACCAGCTTGTCGCGGTCGGCCTCGATCCAGTCGATGAGCTGCTGCTTGTCGTCGCCGGTGGATGCGGACATGGGAAATACCTTTCCGATAGAGCGGATATGACGAGAAAGTCCGGCGCCGCCCGGAGACGGCGCCGGCAGTCAGGGGCTGGAATTATTTCTTCACTTCGGTGGCCGGGCCGAACGGCACCATCACCACCTTGTCGACATAGCGGCCGGTGCCGCCATACGGCTCCGCCATCTTCTCCCAGCGGCCGGTCAGCAGCATGAAGTCGATGGCCGTGTTCAGGAACCGCAGCATGTCGTCATTGCCGCGCTTCACCGCCCAGGCGATGGGCAGCACATTATAGGGCTGGTCGCCGAACAGGTCAGTCACGCCCGGCTGCGCGGAGGCGAAGCGGCGGGCCTGCCAGGCATCCTCAATGCCGACATCGGCGCGGCCGGAGGCCACCTCGATGAAGGGCGCGGTCAGATTGCCGGTGGCAAGCTGGACCATTTCCGCCTTGGGGAAGTTCTCGCGCACATATTCCTGGCCTGCGCCGCCCTGCACGACAGCAATCTTGATGCCTTCCTGGTTGAAGTCGGCCAGCGACTTGAAGCGCTCGTCGCCCTTCTTCACCACGGCGCTGTAGCCGAGATAATGGATCGGGTTGGTGAACTCGACCGCCGCGGCGCGCTTGATGGTGGCGAAGGTGCCGGCCATCGAGAAGTCGAACTGGCCGGACTGCAGGCCGGCGGCAAAGTTCGCCCAGGTGGTCTCGACGAATTCGATCTCGACGCCGATCTGGTCGAACATGTAGCGTACACCCTCGACATAGAACCCCTTGATCTCGCCGCTGGCGGGGTCCTTGATCGTGCCGGGCGGCGACGGGATATAGCCGACCTTGACCTTCTTGTCCTTCAGGATGCGGTCCATCATCTGCGCCTTGGCGTCCGTCAGGGCCGCCGTGCCGGCCAGGGCGATGGCGACTATTCCTGTCGCCAGGGCTAATCTGCGAAATGTTGTCCGAAACATTGGTGCCTCCGTGCGTTTGAGCATTGGATTCCGCCGATGGTCAGTACCCCCTGGTCAGATCGACCACGTTTTTTAGTTTCCGCCCGCCCAGCAGGCGGTCGATGTTGCGGAAGACGAGTTCAAGCGTCTTTTCCGCGTACAACTCCGCATCGTCAGATGAGCAATGCGGGGTCAGGATCATCCTGGGCACACCCCAGAGCGGGCTGTCCGCCGGCAGCGGCTCAGGCGAGAACACATCGAGGATGGCGCCCGACAGCCGGCCGGATTCCAGCACCTGGCTGAGCGCCGCGTAATCGACCAGATGGGCGCGGGCCATGTTCACCAGCCCGGCCGTGTCCTTCATCAGCGCCAGCTCCGCCGCACCGATCAGGTGCTTCGTCTCCTCGACGGCGGGGGCGGTGACGACCACGAAATCAGCCAGCGGCAGGAATTCCGCCAGCCGGTCAGGCGTGCCCATCTTGTGAACATAGCGGCTGGCCTTGCCGCTGCGCCTGATGCCCAGCACGGTCAGCCCGTTGCGGTGGGCATAGCGCGCCACCTCCGCCCCCATATGGCCGACGCCGACCACCAGCAGGACCTTACCGGCGCTGACCGAGGCGAAGGCCCGGTCCCATTTCCGGGCAGCCTGCGAATTGATGAGCTGCGGCATGCGGTTGTTCAGCATGAGCACCGACATGAAGGCAAACTCGCCGGCCTTCTCGCCATGCACCCCGCTGTTGTTGGTCAGTTTCGCGCCGGGCGGCAGCCAGTCGAAGGGGCGCAGATGGTCGAGCCCCGCCCCGGTGATATGAACCAGCGCCAGATTGTCTGCCCGGCCGCGCACCGCCATGCGGTCGAACTCCCAGCCGACCATGACCTCGGCGGTCTCGACATTCTCCGCGAATTTCGCGCCATCGAAGCTCAGCACCGGGTCGATCCTCGCCGCGATCTCCGGCAGGCGCGCGGCGACACGGGCATAGCGTTCCGGCGTGATGTGGAACACCTCCGGCTGGCGCGTCAGCGATTCGACGTACAGCCGGACCCTTCGGCCCTCTTTCACGGCTTTTGGCATCACAGCACCTGGTCCAGCACCCAATTGTCGATGTCGAGCACCAGCGGCTCGCGGTAGGAGAACCGCCCGGGCAGCGCGAAGGGGCTTTCCAGCCCGCGCTGCTGCAACTCGCAGGCGACGTTGTCCTCCTCGGTGGTGATGTCCCAGCGGCGGTAGTAGTTGCGGACCGAGTCCTCGAAATCCTTGCGCGCCAGATTGTTCTTCGGGAACAGCGCGCCATGGATCAGCTTCATCCGCCGCGGCCCCAGCGGGTGGATCTCCAGATACCAGGCGCAGTCGATGGTGCAGGCGAGGTAGGTGCTGGGATAGATCAGCGGCGCCGTGGTGCCGCCGCGCAGGTCGCCCATCAGGGTGGAGATGATGGGAAAGCCCTTGTCGCCCTTCAGTAGCGCCATCGAGCCTTCATGCATGGAGAAGGTGGAGCAGTAATTGCCCGCCGTGTCCTGCACCCGGTAGCCCGCCGACTTGGCCGAGGCGTAGCGGTTGATCGTGTTCCGGTGGACCGTGCCGATGTGGTACGCCTCTTTAGCGTTCTCGACATAGATCTTCCAGTTGCAATCGATGGTGTATTCGGTGCGCCGGACGCAGACCATATCCTCGAAATTGTAGGGGGCGACCCTGTCGATGAAGTCGCCCAGATAGGTCGCGAGGTCCGGCGCGTCCGGATCGAAATTCACGAAGATGAAGCCGCCCCAGCTTTCGAGCCGCACCTCGATCAGCCCGTATTCGGCGGGGTCGAAATTGGCGGTCTTTTCCATCGACGGCGCGCTCAGCAGCCGCCCGTCCAGCCCGAAGGCCCAGGAATGGTAGGGGCACTTGAAGGCGCGGCACCGCCCCTCGCCCATCGCGATCAGCGCGCCGCGATGCCGACAACTGTTGGCGAAGGCGCGCACCTTGCCGTCGTCGCCGCGCACGATGATGAGCGGGATGCCGACGAACTCCAGCGTGAAATAATCGCCCGGATTGGGGATGCGGTCGGCGCGGCCGATGAAGTTCCAGACCTTCAGGAAGATGCGTTCCACCTCGCGCTGGTAGAACCGGTCACTGGTGTAGCACCAGGGCGGCAGCGTTTCGGCCTCGGCCAGCGGCTTGCGCACATTGGCGTAGAGGGCGGGGTCGAACAGGTCCTGCGGTTCCTTGTTCAGGATCATCGGACCGTCTCCTTCTCGTCGGAATTTGAATAGACCACGCAGCGGATCGGCGTCGGGTCGTAGCCGGCCGCCGGATTGAACATCTGCGGGCAGTTGGACAGCACGACCAGCACATCGGTCTCGGCGCGCAGCACGATGTAGTCGCCCGGCCGGGAGCGGCTGTCGCTGATCGCCATGGCGCCGTCCGGCAGCACCGGCACGGCCATGAAGAAATTGATGTTCGCCACGATGTCGCGCTTGCCGAGGCCGTGGCGCGCAAGCTGGTCCAGGAAATTGTCCCGGCAGTTCGCCTCCCCCGGCTTGCCATAGCGCGCGAGATTGCTCTCCCGGCTGCAGCAGCCGCCGATGGTGTCGTGGAATCCCACCGTGTCCTCGACGATGGTCAGCAGCACACGCCCCATATCGGAATAGAGCCGGCTACCTGTCGTCAGGAAGATCGATCCGGCGATCTTCATCGTGTCGGCGGCGTTGTAGCGCTCCTCCGGCCGGTCCGCGGCATAGGCGAGGAAATCCACCGCCTGGGCGCCGCGCAGATCGACGATCTTCAGATGCTGCCCGGCGGCCATCCGGCAGGACCAGCCGGTCTTCGGCGCGACCACCTCGTCGAGATGCACGACCTCATCCATCTCAGTGCACTACCCGGCGCAGAAAGTCGGCGGTGCGCGCCTGGCGCGGGCTGCCGAAGATCACTTCCGGCCGGTCAATCTCGACCACCACGCCCTCATCCATCATCATCACCCGGTCGGAGACCTCGCGGGCGAAGGACATCTCATGGGTGACGATCACCATCGTCATGCCGGCGGTGGCGAGGTTCTTCATCACGTCCAGCACCTCGCCCACCAGTTCCGGGTCAAGGGCGCTGGTCGGCTCGTCGAACAGCATCACCTCCGGCTGCATGGCAAGCGCCCGCGCGATGCCGACGCGCTGCTGCTGGCCGCCGGACAGCTTGCTCGGATACTGCTCCGCCTTTTCCGAGAGGCCGACCTGGGCGAGCAGGTCGAGCGCCATCGCCCGCACCTCCCCGCGCGGCTTCTTCTGCACGATGACCGGGCCTTCCATGACGTTCTCCAGCACGGTCTTGTGCGGGAACAGGTTGAAGCTCTGGAACACCATGCCCATCCGGGTACGCATCGCCGCGATCGAGCCGGCCCCGGCCCGCAGCCGCTTGCCCGCCGTCTCGCGGTAGCCCACCAGCTTGCCGTCGAAGCGCACATCACCTTCCTGATATTCCTCCAGGAAATTCAGGCAGCGCAGGAAGGTGCTCTTGCCCGACCCGGACGGGCCGATGACGGAGAACACCTCGCCCTTGGCGATGTCCACGTCGATGCCGCGCAGTACATGCAGCGGGCCGTAATATTTGTGCAGGTTCCTGACCTCGATCATCGCGCCCTCAAGAATTGGTCTTCCAGTACCGCTCCAGCCGCTGCGACAGCAGGATGATCGGGTAGATCAGCACGGCGAAGGCGAGCGCCAGCACGTTGTAGATCTCCAGCGGGCGGTAGGTGTTGTTGATCAGGTTATTGGCCTCGTGCAGCAGCTCGTACACGGCCAGCACGGAGCCCAGCGTGGTCAGCTTGATCAGCGTGGCGAACTCGTTGATGAAGGGCGGCACCATGCGGCGCACCGCCTGCGGCAGGATGATCCGCCACATCGCCTGGCCATAGCCCATGCCGATGGAGCGCGCGGCGTCCCACTGGCCCTTGTCGATGGAGGCGATGCCGGCGCGGAAGATTTCCGCGAAATAGGCCGCCGCATGCAAGCCAAGGCCGACCGACACCGAGGCGATGCCGCTCATCTGCAGGCCGGTCAGGATCGGCAGGGAATAGTAGATCCACACCAGCTGGACCAGCACCGGCGTTGCCCGGAAGAATTCGATATAGACCGCCGCCGGCCAGCGCAGGATCACGATGTTGCTGGACCGGAACAGGCCGAACAGCAGGCCGAGCGAGACGCCGATCAGCGTCGAATAGAGGGTAAGCAGCGCGGTGATCCCCGCCCCGCGCACGAAGACCAGCCGGTAGTCCCAGACGACGCCGAAATGCCAGACATAATCCATGATGCGTCCTCAGGCCGGGTCAAGCACCTGGTCCAGCACCCAATTGTCGATGGCGTGCACCAGGGGTTCGAGATGGGAGAAGCGACCCTCGCGGTAGAGCGGCGAGCTGAGTCCGCGCTGCTGCAGTTCGGAAATCTCGTTATCCTCGGGGATGGAGACGTCCCAGCGCCGGTAGTAGCGGGTGACGATCTCCTCGAAATCCGGCCGCGCCACAACATCCTTCGGGAAGGCGGAACCGACGATCAGCCGCATGCGGTCGGCGGCGATGGGGTGGATTTCCAGCCACCACATGCAGTCGATGGTCGCGCCGAACATGGTGCTTGGATAGATCAGCGGGTAATGCGTGCCAGCGGCGGCCGGGCCGGTCAGGCTGGGGATCTGCGGGAAGCCGGTCTCACCGGCCAGCAGCGCGCGGCTGCCGGTATGTTCCTTGAACAGCCCCACCCACTCACCCCTGGTCTCGATGGGCTGGGCGGTCGGCCCCTTCTGGCGCTGCAGGGTCGATTTATGCACATAGGGGACGTGGTACGCCTCCATGGCATTCTCGACATAGATCTTCCAGTTGCAGTTCAGCTCGTACTCGACGCGCCGGACACAGACCATCTCCTCGTAATTATAGGAGGCCAGCCGCTCCGGCAGATCGCCCAGGAAGCTCATCAGATCGGGAGCGTCCTTGTCGAAATTCACAAAGATGAAGCCGCCCCAGCTTTCCAGCCGCACCTCGATCAGCCCGTAATCGGCGGGGTCGAAATTGGCGGTCTTCTCCATCGAAGGTGCGCCCAGCAGCGTGCCGTCCAGTGCGAAGGCCCAGGAATGGTAGGGGCACTTGAAGGCCCGGCAATTGCCCTCGCCCAGCGCCACGATGGAACCGCGGTGCCGGCAGCTGTTGGCGAAGGCCCGCACTTTG
Organism: Oceanibaculum sp.; assembly: GCF_022449305.1. NCBI lineage: Bacteria > Pseudomonadati > Pseudomonadota > Alphaproteobacteria > Rhodospirillales > Oceanibaculaceae > Oceanibaculum > Oceanibaculum sp. The sequence continues at coordinate 47,624 of NZ_JAKUSO010000017.1, forward strand.
CCGTCATCGCCACGCGCAATGATGAGCGGGATGCCAGCGAAGGTCAGCGTGAAATAATCGCCCGGATTGGGGATGCGGTCGGCGCGGCCGAGGAAATTCCAGACCTTCAGGAAGATGCGCTCCACCTCGCGCTTGTAGAAGCGTTCGCTGGTGTAGCACCAGGCCGGCAGCGTCTCTGCCTGATCCAGCGGGCGGCGCATCGCCTTGTAATGATCCGGGGAGAACATGTCGGCCGGTTCGGACAGGCCGATGGCAGAGTTGGACAGGGTGGCCGCTTCGATCATCCGTTTGACTCCTCGCTTTGACGCGCCGCACGGGGGCTTTCCGCCCGCCCGGATCAGGCTGGGGATCAGGCTGGTTCGACGATGAAGTGAATGTCGGCGGGGGTGCCGTGATTGATCTGGATGATGTCCTGCGGACAGGCCGACATGACGACGATCACGTCCATTTCGGCACGCAGCAGCACATGGTCGCCAGCCTTGGAGACGGTCGGCAGAAATTCGGTCTTACCGCCTTCCGTGATCGGGATGTTCATCCAGAGATTCAGCGGCTGCGGCACTTCTGGCACGGTCAGCCCAATGGCCGCCATCGCCATGCGCAGATTGTCCGAGCAATTATCGTGATAGCCGGCCACGTCCAGGATGCGGTAGCGGTAGAGGTCGCACGCCGCATAGATCGTGTCGTGGATGCCGGGCGATGTATCTTCCAGGAACTGCAGGATCGGCCGGCGGCGGTTTGAGCCGAGCGGATCGCCGGCAACCGGATTGACCCGGCTGATCATTACCCGACCATGCTCCCAGGACATGAATTCCTGCAGGTTGGCCTGGCTGAAGGCCCAGGTATCGCAGACCTGCGTGCCATGCGTGTTGACGATGCGGATGGTCTGCCCCCTGGCGACCCTCACAGCACGCCCTTCGCGTGCCGGCACCGTATAACGCCGCCCCAATACTGGCGTTCCGTCACTGGATATCGGATTATTCAGGGTGGCGTTAGTACCCAGCCACTCACTGTTCAGTAGTTGTACTTCTTCTGTCTTGCACATTACAGCGCAAACCCCACAATTATTAAGGGTTGAATGACGCTGCCGGCTACGACTTCCCTGAAATCCTGTTTTCTTTGTTGACAAGATTGACGCATCAGGATGCGCTTAAAGAAAATATCTTTCTTTCAAACCTTACATAAGTTTTCCTCAAACAAGCTGTCGGGCAGCCATGCGTCTCGCCAACACCGACATCCGCGCGCTCCATGTCTTTCAGGCCATCGTTGAGCATGGCGGCTTTGCCGGTGCCGAAATCTCGCTCGGCCTCACCCAGTCGGCGCTGAGCCTGCACCTGAAGAAACTGGAGGAGCGGCTGGGCTTCACCCTGTGCCAGCGCGGCCGGCGCGGTTTCCAGCTGACCGACCGCGGCGCCGTCGTCTATCGCCAGGCCCGGCTGATCCTGGCGGAGCTGGACAGTTTCGAGGAAAGCCTCAGCGAACTGCGCCGCCGGGTCACCGGCAAGCTGCGCATCGGGCTGGTGGACAATACCGTCTCCAACTACGACTTCCCGATATCAGAGGCTATTTCGGCCTTCCTGAAGAAGATGCCGGAGGCGGAGATCGAGGTGGTGGTGGACATTCCGGAGCATCTGGAGACGGAGGTGGCGAACAACAATCTCCACCTGGCGCTGGGGCCGATCATCTATCACCGTGAGGGGCTGCAATACCGGCAGTTCTATGTCGAGAAACACTCGCTCTATTGCGGCCGCCGGCATCCGCTGTTCCTGCACCCCGACGACGAGCCAAAGCTGTCTATGCTGCGCCAGCATCCACTGGTGGTGCGCAGCTATGGCGGCGACGAGGAGCTGGGTGTCATCAAGAACGCCCTCGTCGGCTCCCGTGTGTCCAGCATGGAAGCCGCCGCGCACCTGATCCTGAGTGGGAGCTTCATCGGCTTCCTGCCCGATCATTACGCCCGGCGCTGGCTGCAGGTCGGCGAGATGCGCAACCTGTCCGGCAGCGACCTGGCGCTGCACACCGCATTCTTCATTATAACCAGGAGCAGCCGGCAGAAGCAGCCGCTGCGCGACAAGTTCATGCAGGAGCTGGTCGCCATCCTGAACCGCCGGCTGCATGAGGGATAAGCTGCGGCGGGTATCCTGACAACACCCGGCCAGCCGCTAACCGAACAGCTCCAGCATCAGCCCGGCATACCAGCCGGTGAATCCTCGTAATTCGCGCGGCGCGTCGCGGCATCGTCTTCGAGGGTGGAGATGTCACTGGCGGTCTGTTCGATCCTGTCCGGTCCCGGCTGGAAGCGGCCTGTCTGCTTCAAATATCTGACCCCGATAAGCGGTCGTTTCGATAACCGGCCGATGGCGGCCCCTAAGGTCGGATGAAGAGCCGCCATCGCCGTCAGATTTCTGTCCCCCGAGAAGGCGAGCGCGTCTTCCATGTTCACGCCTGGATAGCGTACGGTCTTCGATCTAGGTATGCCTGAAAACAGCCGTGCAGGGCCCTCCATTTACTCGCCCGTCACCAGCCGGTAGCCGACGCCGATCTCGTTCACAATCAACCTGGGATCGGTGGCATCGTCGCCCAGCTTCTGGCGGAGATGGCCGATATAGACGCGCAGATATTGCGTATCGCTGAGATGCGCCGGTCCCCAGACATCCCGCAGCAGGTGGTCATGCGTCAGCACCCTGCCGGCATGGATGACCAGCAGGCGCAACAGCTCGAACTCCTTGCGGCTGAGCTTCACCACTTGTCCCGCGCGCGTGACCTGATGGGCCGCCAGATCGACTTCAAGGTCACCAATCCGGTGTACCGCCTGAACAGCACCGTCCTCGGCCGGGCGGCTGCGCAGGGCGGCCCGCAGCCGAGCCATGAACTCGGCGATGCCGAAGGGCTTGGTGATGTAGTCGTTGGCGCCGCTGTCCAGCGCCGCCACTTTCTCCGCCTCCGCCGCGCGGACCGACAATACGATGATCGGCACCGGCGACCAGTCGCGGATGCGGCCCACCACTTCCTGCCCGTCGATGTCCGGCAGGCCGAGGTCGAGCACCACCAGGTCGGGCGTCCGGGTGGCACACAGGTCGATACCTTGCTTGCCGGTTTCCGCCTCAATGACCTCGAACCCATTGGCCTCCAGGCTAATGCGCAGGAACTTCCGGATCTGCGGCTCGTCATCGATGACGAGGATACGGGCAATGCCGCTCATGCCGCCTCTCCCGCCTCGGCCTGCATCGGCGATACCGGAAGCGTCACGGCGATCGCCGCCCCCACGCCATCTGCACCGTCCTCCACCCGGATGGAACCGCCATGCGCCTCAACAATACCCCGGCAGATGGCGAGGCCCAGGCCGGTGCCCGCCTTCTCCCGGTCGCCGCTGCGAACCCGGTAGAACATGTCGAACACCGCCTCGCGGTCGGCCGGCGGAATGCCGGGCCCGCGGTCGCAGACGCGCACCTCCACCGCCCCATCCTTCGGCAGCGCGGTAACCGAAATCGGCGTCCCCGGCGGCGCGTATTTCGCGGCATTGTCCAAGAGATTGACCATCACCTGTTCCATCAGCACGGCATCGACATGAAGCAGCGGCAGCTCCTCCGCGAAGTCAACCGACAGCTGAAAAGCAGCCAGCGGCTTTTTCAGCCGTTCCCGCGCGCGACCGATAACGTCGCGCAGGTCCACCCAGTCGCGCTTCGGCATCAGGGCACCATAGCCCAGCCGCGTCATGTCGAGCAGGTTCTGCACGAAACGGTTCAGCCGCTCTGCCTCGTCCTGGATGGTTTCCAGCAATTCGCCGCGCTGCGCCGGGGGGATGCGCTCGCCATAGGCCTGCAGGCTGCTCGCCGAGCCGATGATCGACACCAGCGGCGTGCGCAGATCGTGCGAGATGGAGGACAGCAGGGCGGCGCGCAGGCTTTCCGTCTCCGTCAGCAGGCGCTTTTCCTCGATGTCGCGGGCAAGGTTGGTGCGTTCCACAGCCAGCGCCGCCTGATCGACGACGGCGGACAGCGCCGGGATGATGGCGAAATATTTCGCCACATCGTTGGCGATGGAGAAGGTAGTCAGCGCGCCCCGGCTGATCAGCATCTGCTTGCCGACCATGACGACCTCGATCAGCTTGGTCGGGTCGCTGTCGAGATCGATCAGGTTACCGGCCTCCTTCGCCGCCGGCGTGCCGTCATTCATCGCCACGCCGATATCCGCCTGGGCCAGTGCCGGCGCGTCGTTGGAACCGTCGCCGCACATCGCGACCAGCCGGCCCTCGGCCTGTTCGTTGCGGATCAGCTCCAGCTTCTTCTCCGGCGTGGCTTCCGCCAGGAAGTCGTCAACCCCGGCCTCCGCGGCGATGGCAGCCGCCGTCAACGGATTGTCGCCGGTGACCATGACGGTGCGGATGCCCATCTCGCGCAGTTCGGCAAAACGCTCCCGGATGCCGGGCTTCACCACATCCTTCAGATGGATGACACCGACGGGCTTACGGTCGACTGACACCAGCAGCGGCGTACCGCCGGAGCGGGCGACCCGGTCAACCGCGTTCAGCAGCTCGCGCGGTGCCTTTTGGGAGCCGCCATCGCCGAAGGCATCCGCCAGCACCGCATCGGCGGCGCCCTTTCGGATGCGGCGCCCGTCCGGCAGATCGACGCCGCTCATCCGGGTTTGCGCGGTAAAGGGGACGAAGACCGCATCCGCTTCGGCGGCGAGGTCCAGCCCATACTGCCGGCGCGCCAGCTCGACAATGGAGCGGCCCTCCGCCGTCTCGTCGGCCAGCGAGGCAAGCATGGCCATTTCCGCCAGACTGCGCTCCGAGGTGCCGGCCGCCGGCAGGAAGCCATCGGCCATGCGGTTGCCGAAGGTGATGGTGCCGGTCTTGTCCAGCAGCAGCACATCGACATCGCCCGCCGCCTCGACCGCCCGGCCCGACTTGGCAATCACATTCGCCTTCACCAGCCGGTCCATGCCGGCAATGCCGATGGCCGACAGCAGCCCGCCGATGGTCGTCGGGATAAGGGTCACCAGCAGCGCCACCAGGAAAGAGACCGGGATCAGCGCGCCCGAGTAATGAGCGAAGAATTCCAGGCTACCGACCACGATCAGGAAGATCAGCGACATGCCGACCAGCAGGATGGTGAGCGCGATCTCGTTCGGCGTCTTCTGCCGCTGCGCGCCCTCGACCAGGCCGATCATGCGGTCGAGGAAGCTTTCGCCCGGCTTCTGCGTCACGCGCATGACGACCCAGTCGGAGACTACCCGGGTGCCGCCGGTGACGGCGGACCGGTCGCCGCCGCTCTCGCGGATCACCGGCGCGCTCTCGCCGGTGATGGCGCTTTCGTCCACGGAAGCGATGCCATCCACCACCTCGCCATCGGCCGGTACAATGTCGCCTGTCTCGACCAGCAGCAGATCGCCTTGGGCGAGGCTGCGGCTGGAAACCTCCTGATACTCCCGGTCGCCGGAACTTTTCACCCGCTTTGCAATAGTCTCGCGTTGGGTGGCGCGCAGCGTGTCAGCGCGTGCCTTGCCCCGGCCTTCGGCCACCGCCTCGGCGAAGTTGGCGAACAGCACGGTCAGCCACAGCCAGAAGGATAGCAGGGCGAACAGGCCGGTATTCGCGGATCCGCCAGCGGCGATATCGATACCCAGCAGTAGGGTTGACAGCGCGGCCACAACGGCGGTGACGAACATCACCGGATTACGGATCAGCGTACGCGGGTCCAGCTTCGTCAGCGCGGCCATGGCGGCGGCGCGGACCAGACTCCCGTCGAGCAGCGGCGCTTCCTTGTTTGCGATCATGATGTCTCTCCTCAGCCGAAGATCGCCTTGGCGACCGCTGGCATGGTGTCCGCAACGGACAGTACCCGGATCGCCATCAGGGCAAGCAGGACCGCCGTCATGCCCAGGGCGAAGCCAGTGAGGCGAAGCACCGGACCGAGGTACGGACGGATATTCGGGCGGGCGAGGGACACGGTCGGATAATGATGGCCAATGACGGACATCTTCCTATCTCCTTCAAATCAGAATTTGGTGCCGGCGAGCATCGCCAGGTGCTCGGCCACCGGGCCGAGGGCGAGCGCCGGAAAGAAGGTCAGGCCGCCGACGATGAGGATCGTCCCGACCAGCAGGCCGACGAACAGCGGGCCATGGGTCGGAAAGGTGCCTGTGGACGCGGGAACGGCCTTCTTCGCCGCCAGGCTGCCGGCAACCGCCAGCATCGCCGCGATGAAAGCGTAGCGCCCCAGGATCATGGCGAGGCCAAGCATCACGTTCTGGTAGGGCGTGTCGGCGCCGAAGCCGGCGAAGGCGGACCCGTTATTGCCGGTGGCCGAGGAGTAGGCGTAGAGGATTTCGCTCAGGCCATGCGGCCCGGCATCCTGCACCGAGGCCAGCGCCACCGGCAGCACGGCGGCCAGCGCGCCGAAGCCCAGGATGCCCACCGGCATCGAGAGCATGCCGAGCACCGCCAGCTTCACCTCACGCGCCTCGATCTTCTTGCCGAGATATTCTGGCGTGCGGCCGACCATCAGCCCGGCGATGAACACCGCCAGCACGACAAACAGCAGCATGCCGTAGAGGCCGGCGCCGACGCCGCCATAGATGATCTCGCCCAGCTGGATGTTCAGCAGCAGCACCAGCCCGCCCAGCGGCGTGAAGCTGTCATGCATGGCGTTGACCGAGCCGTTCGAGGCCGCCGTGGTGGAGACCGCCCAGAGCACGGAGTTGACGACGCCGAAGCGCGTTTCCTTGCCCTCCATATTGCCGGCCGCCTGATCCACCGGCAGCGATGCCAGCAGCGGATTGCCCTGCATCTCGGCCCAGTAGGTAACGGCAAGGCCGGCCAGGAACAGCACGCCCATAGCGGCGAAGATCGCCCAACCCTGCCGCTTGTCACCGACCATATGGCCGTAGGTCAGCGCGAGACCGGCGGGGATCGCCAGGATCGCCACCATCTGGATCAGGTTGGAGATCGGCGTCGGATTCTCGTAGGGGTGGGCGGAATTTACGCTGAAGAAGCCGCCGCCATTGGTGCCCAACTGCTTGATCGCGATCTGCGAAGCGGCCGGACCCTGCGCCAGGGTCTGCTGCGCGCCTTCCAGGGTGGCGGCATCGACATAGGAGGCCAGATTCTGCGGCACGCCCTGCCAGACCAGCGCCAGCGCCACCAGGATCGACAGTGGCAGCAGGATGTAGAGCACGCCGCGCGTCAGATCGACGGTGAAATTGCCCAGCGTCCGGGCCTGCCGGCGGGCAATACCGCGGGTGATTGCCACCGCGACGGCGATGCCGGTGGCGGCGCTGACGAAGTTCTGCACCGCCAGCCCGGCCATCTGGCTGAAATAGCTGAGCGTCGATTCGCCGCCATAGGCCTGCCAGTTGGTGTTGGTCACGAAGCTGATCGCCGTATTGAAGGCGAGATCCCAGTCCAACCCGGCCATGCCGGCCGGGTTCCAGGGCAGCCAGTGCTGGGTCAGCAGAATCGCGAACAGCAGCGCGAAGCCGGCCAGGTTGAACAGCAGCACGCCACCGAGATAGCGGCCCCAGGATTGTTCCTCGACCGGGTCCGTGCCACAGGCCGCATAGATCGCGCGCTCGGCCGGCGCCAGAAAGCCGACCCGGCCCTCGAACACGCGCGCCATGTAGGCGCCCAGAAACGGCGCGATGGCCAGGATCAGCGCCAGGAACAGCAGGATCTGCAGAAGATCAGTGGGAGACATGATTCCGCCTCCCCTAGAAACGCTCTGGGCGCATCAGCGCGTACAGCAGATAGGCCAGCAACCCCGCAAGGATCGCCGCCCCGGCAAGAAATTCGAGAAGCATGGTTTGACTCCGCTGTGAAATGTCAGCGCAGCCAATGTCGGGCTAATCCGCGTAAACCTTCGATGCGGGATATCGGCGGGACGCGTAAAAACGGCGTAAAGGGGCGGCTGGGGAGTCCCTGCTTCCATGGCGCTTCCACGGCTCCTGGTGCGCTCCGAACGCCAGACATAACGAAGACGCCGCCAAGTCACTGACTTAGCGGCGTTTTTGTTGGTTGCGGGGGCAGGATTTACCGCTTGTTCGCTTTGCTCCTGCGCGTTGCCTTCGGGGCTGCGTTTCACGCCGCCCCTGCGGCCGAACCGGCAGGTTCATTCACGGACCCCACCGATCAACAAAAAAGCCTCCCGTATGGGAGGCTATTTTGTTGGTTGCGGGGGCCCGTTACGTCTTTTGTTATAACTTGAGGCCTGTTTTGGGTTTTGGGCCCGGAAACGATGTCGAGGATGTTCAT
>NZ_JAKUSO010000018.1:0-55762 GCF_022449305.1 Oceanibaculum sp.
AGCAGCAGCAGACAGGTCACCGCCCCGCGCCAGAAGGCAAGCCCCACCGGCGGCTCCATCTCATGCACCAGCCGCGCCGTCAGCATGTTGCTGGCGAACATCGCCGGGGCGATGGCCAGCAGGATATAGGCCAGCCGCTGCTCTTTCATGAAAAAGCGACCATCAGGCGACGGCGCGCTTTTCGTCCTCGGCGGGCGGTTCCGCCTGCCGCAGCTCGTCCACCCGCTCCAGTGCCTCGCAGGCCGCCACGACCGGATCGACCGGGCGTTCGGACTCTGTCTCCATCTCTGACGCGGTATCGGTCTGGCCGTCGGCCTGGGTCGTGCGCCGGCGGCCGCTATCGACATGGCGGAAGGCATCGACCAGCGATTCGATTTCGGTTTCCGGCACGCCGATCTTCGCCAGCACCTCCGCCCCCAGCTGCAGGCTGGCCTCCAGCAGCTCCGGCACCGCGACATAGGCGCCCGCCGCCTCCAGCTCGCGCGTCGTCTGCGCGTCGGGCGAGCGCGCGAAGATCGTCAGGTTGGGGAAATCCTCGCGCAGCTGGCTGACCAGCGCCGGCAGATGCTTGTGGCGGTCCAGGGTAAGCACGATCCCCAATGCCTTTTCCGCCCCGACCAGCCGCAATATATCGCGCCGTCCGGCATCGCCGTAATAGACCGGGCGGCCATTGGCGCGGTTCTCTGCCACATTGGCGGCATCCATGTCGAGCATCGCCACGGTGACGCCCTGCGCCTCCAGCAGCCGCGCGATGATCCGCCCGAACCGCCCGTAGCCGGCGATGATCACATGGTTTTCCAGCTCGCCGCACTCGTCCGGCCCCAGCTCCTCCAGATGGCTGTTGTCCATATGCCGGGTCAGCCGGTCCACCACCAGCATCACCAGCGGGGTCAGCGCCATGCTGACCGACACCACGAGGAACATCATCTGCACGGCAAGAGGCTCAAGCACATTCGCCGCGACCGCAACGCCGAAGATCACGAAGGCGAATTCCCCGCCCTGGCACAGCAGCGCGGAGATGCGCAGCGACGCCAGGAGCCCCTGCCGGAACAGCAGCGCCAGGCCGAACAGCACCAGCATCTTCACCGCGATCAGCCCGCCGATCAGCAGCAGCACCGTGCCCAGATGATCGAAGGCCAGGGACAGATTGACCGACATGCCGACGGTCATGAAGAACAGGCCCAGCAGGATGGCGCGGAACGGCTCGATATCCGCCTCGACCTGATGGCGGAATTCCGATTCGGAGATCAGCAGGCCGGCCAGGAAGGCGCCCAGCGCCATCGACAGCCCGACCATCTGCGTCGCCGAACCGATGCCCAGCACCACCAGCAGGGTGAGCGCGGTGAAAATCTCCCGCGAGCCGACAGACGCCATCAGTCGGTAGAGCGGGCGCAGCAGCAGCCGGCCGATCAGCACGATGACCACAAGGGCAATCGCGGCCTTCACGATGGCAAAGACGAGGCTGAGGGCAATCGCCCCTTCAGAGGGGGCGCTCAGCAGCGGCACGATGACCAGCAGCGGCACCACCGCCAGATCCTGGAACAGCAGCGTGGCGAAGGCGGCGCGGCCATGGTGGGTGGCGAACTCGCCGCGTTCCTGCAGCAACTGCACCACGAAGGCGGTCGAGGACAGCGCCAGCGTGCCGCCGATCACGATGGCAGCCGGCAGGTCCAGCCCCACGGCGACGGCAATTCCGGCCAGCACCGTGCCGGTCACCAGCACCTGCGCCGTGCCCAGCCCGAACACCAGCTTCCGCATGATCCGCAGGCGCTCGAAGCTCAGCTCCAGCCCGATGGCGAACAGCAGGAAGACGACACCGAATTCCGCCAGATGCCGCGTGCCCTCGACATCGCCGACGAGGCCCAGCCCGAACGGCCCTATGAGCGCGCCGGCGGCAAGATATCCCAGCACCTGGCTGAACCGCAGGCGGCGGAACAGCGGGGCGAACATCACCGCGGCAATCAGGAAGACAAGAACATCGGCGGTTCCGGCGCCATGGATCGCGTCAGGATTCCAGATCAGTTTCGCGATATCGTCCAACAGCCCCGTCCCGGCAAAGATGGTGCGCCAACAGTAAGGCCCAACAGTAAGGCCAAGCGGCACCGGCTGTCAGCATCCGTTGCAGCAGCCTGCCGTGAAGCCGCTTGACCTTGCCGGCGGTCCACGTAGCTTGCTGCGCATGGCTGACAGCGATCCCTCCCTGCCCGATACCGTACCCACCTCCCTTCCCCGGGTGGCGCTGGTGACCGGTGCCGCCCGCCGCATCGGCCGCGCCATCGCGCTGGACCTGGCCCGGCAGGGCTGGGATGTGGCCGTGCATGCCAACAATTCCCGGGACGAGGCCGATGCGCTGGTGCGCGAGATCACGGCCTTTGGGCGGCGGGCCACGGTACTCTCGGCCGACCTGATGAATGAGGACGAGGTGGAAACGCTGGTGCCGAGCGCTGCCGCGGCGCTGGGCCCTGTCGGCCTGCTGGTCAACAACGCCTCGATCTTCGAGCAGGACGATATCGAAATCATGGACCGGGCGGGCTGGGACCGCCACATGGAGGCCAATCTGCGCGCGCCGGCGCTGCTGATCCAGCGCTTCGCCACGGCCTTGCCGCCGGAAGCGGAAGGGGTGGTGGTCAACATCATCGACCAGCGCGTGCTGCATCCGGGGCCGGACTTCCTGTCCTACACGCTGAGCAAATCCGGCCTGTGGACGCTGACCCGCACGCTCGCGCTGGCGCTGGCGCCGCGCATCCGGGTGAATGCCATCGGCCCCGGCCCTGTGCTGCAAAGCATCCATCAGTCGCAAGCGGATTTCGCGGCGGAGGTGGAGAGCGTGCCGCTGCGCCGGCAGACGGAGCTGGCGGAAATCTGCCGGGCCATCGCCTTCATCGTGCAGGCGCGCTCCATGACCGGCCAGATGATTGCGCTGGATGGCGGCCAGCATCTTTCCTGACGGGCCGGCGTCCACTGCGAAGGCCAACGGGCAATATCATTGCCAAAAGATGTCTATAATATGAAGGAACGGTTAATTATGGCGTTAAAATGACGCCGTAAGCGCTTCAAAAGCGGCGCTATTCCGGATTCAAAAGACCGCATTAGATGAAAGTTGTGCACAGCAAAAAACCATGGATTGGGAACGGCCGTGACTGTCAACGGGAAAAACTCCAGCCTCCTCATTTTCTCGGATTGACATAAAAAACTATAATGAAATCAAATATATAATTCTTTGCCTATTTTTTGAGCAATAACGGTGGAGTCCTAGGAAGCCCGTAACTGGCGCAATCACACCCCCTGCTTGCCCACAAAGTTATCCACAGGAATCGTGGATAGGCGGAAGAGTTCCCATGTTAACCAAGTGCTACGCCCTACACAGGCGCCGTGCAGAAGGGTAATAAGTCCGCCATACGGGTTAACGAGCAGACAGATGGCCAAGGCAGCACGCGACACCCATCCTTTTGAGCCGACGCCCGGCCGGGTTCCCGAACCCCGGCCGGCGGACACGCCTGCGGTCTCGCTGGAGCGCGGCGTGGCGGTGCTGAAAGCGAAGCTGCGCACTCTGCCCAATGCACCCGGCGTCTATCGCATGCTGGATAAGCGCGGCGACGCGCTCTATGTCGGCAAGGCGCGCAGCCTGAAGAAACGCGTCGTCGCCTATACCCAGCCCGAACGCCTGCCCTACCGGTTGCAGCGCATGGTGGCCGAGACGGTGACGCTGGAGGTGGTGGTCACCCACACCGAGGTCGAGGCGCTGCTGCTGGAGAGCAACTACATCAAGCGCTTCATGCCGCGCTACAATGTGCTGCTGCGCGACGACAAGTCCTTCCCCTACATCCTGATCAGCGGCGACCATGATTTCCCGCAGATCCTGAAGCACCGGGGATCGCGCGGCCGCCCAGGCGACTATTTCGGCCCCTTTGCCTCGGCGGGGGCGGTGAAGCAGACGCTCACATCCCTGCAGCGCGCCTTCCTGTTGCGCAACTGCACCGACAGCATGTTCGCCAGCCGTACCCGGCCCTGCCTGCAGTACCAAATCAAGCGCTGCACCGCGCCTTGCGTCGGTTATGTGACGAAGGAGCAGTACGCCGAGCAGGTGCGCGAGGCGCGCGACTTCTTCAGCGGCAAGAGCCGGCAGATCCAGGAGATGCTGGCAAGGCGCATGCAGGCGGCCAGCGACGCCATGGATTTCGAGGCCGCCGCCCTGTTCCGCGACCGCATCCGCGGCCTGTCGCACATCCAGTCGCACCAGGATGTGAATGTCGCCGGGCTGGAGGATGCCGACGTGATCGCCGCCCATCAGGAAGGCGGGGCGACCTGCATCCAGGTCTTCTTCTTCCGGGGCGGCCGGAACTACGGCAACCGCTCCTACTTCCCGAGCCACGAAAAGAATCTGGAGCTGCCGGCAGTGCTGGCGGCCTTCATCGGCCAGTTCTACGACAATAAGGAGCCGCCGCGCGCCATCCTGCTGAGCCATGTCCCGGACGAGCAGGAGCTGCTGGCCGAGGCGCTGGCGGTCAGCGCCGGCCACAGGGTCGAGCTGGCGGTGCCGCAGCGCGGCGCCAAGCGCAAGGTGATCGACCAGGCGGTGACCAACGCGCGCGAGGCGCTGGGCCGACGGCTGGCGGAAAGCAGCTCGCAGCGCAAGCTGCTGGACGGGGTGGCCGCCGCCTTCGGGCTGGACGGACCGCTGGACCGGGTGGAGGTTTATGACAATTCCCACGTCCAGGGCACCAACGCCATCGGCGCGATGATCGTCGCCGGACCGGACGGGCTGATGAAGAACGCCTACCGCAAGTTCAACATCCGCGCCGCCGAAGTGGCAGGCGACGATTACGGCATGATGCGCGAGGTGCTGACCCGCCGCTTCGCCCGCGCGCTGAAGGAGGACCCGGACCGCGAGACCGGCGCCTGGCCCGACCTGGTGCTGATCGATGGCGGGTTGGGGCAGCTGGGTGTGGCCGTCGAGGTGCTGGCGGAGCTGGGCATCGAGGATGTGCCGCTGGTCGCCATCGCCAAGGGGCCGGAGCGCAATGCCGGGCGCGAGCGCTTCTTCATGCCGGGCCGTGAGCCGTTCAGCATGGAGCTGCGCGACCCGGTGCTGTATTTCCTGCAGCGGCTGCGCGACGAGGCGCACCGCTTCGCCATCGAGACCCACCGCGCCAAGCGGGCGAAGTCGCTGCAGCGGTCCAGCCTGGACGATGTGCCGGGTATCGGCGGCAAGCGCAAGAAGGCGCTGCTGATGCATTTCGGCTCCGCCCGCGCGGTCGAGCGTGCCGGGCTTGCCGATCTGGAGACTGTGGAGGGAATCAGCCGGGCGACGGCAAAAAAAATCTATGACCATTTCCACGACGAAGGGTAGGATCGGCTGACGCCGCCCGAAGCGAAGAGAATCGGGGCTTCTATGCTGACCAGCCTGCCAAATCTGCTCACCCTGTCGCGCATTGCCGCGATACCGGCTCTCGTGGCGCTCCTGTTCTTCGATGCGCCGCTCTACCGCTGGCTGGCCTGCGGCCTGTTCGTGCTGGCCGCCGTCACCGATTATTTCGACGGCTATTTCGCGCGGACCATGGGGCAGATATCCGCCTTCGGCCGGTTCCTCGACCCCATCGCCGACAAGCTGTTCGTCGCCGCCGCCCTGCTGATGCTGGTGCATGCCGAACGGGTCAGCGAACTGAGCGTGCTGGCGGTGCTGGTCATCCTGTGCCGCGAGATACTGGTCTCCGGCCTGCGCGAATTCCTGGCCGGCACCGCGGCCAGCCTGCCCGTCACCTGGCTGGCCAAATGGAAGACCGGCATCCAGATGGTCGCCATCGCCGTGCTGATCGTCGGCGAGGCCGGCAATGGCGTGCTGAACCCGCTGCTGCCCATCGTGCTGCCGATCCAGACGATTGGCGAGGTGCTGCTGTGGCTGGCCGCCCTGCTGACCCTGATCACCGGCTATGATTATCTGCGCGCCGGCATCCGCCACATGCAGGCGGAAGATGCGCGTGACAGCGTGGCTCGGACCGCCATGAAGCCCGCGCAATCGACCCCGCCCGCAGAGTGATGTTCCGCAGCCCCATGGACAAGCGATGAGGATTTTCGGCATTGCCGGCTGGAGTGGCAGCGGCAAGACCACCCTGCTGACCGGCCTGATCCCGCTGATCGTGCGCGCTGGAGTCACGGTTTCCACGGTGAAGCACGCGCATCATGCCTTCGATGTGGACAAGCCTGGCAAGGATTCCTACCGCCACCGCGAGGCCGGCGCCACCGAGGTGATGATCAGTTCCGCCGCGCGCTGGGCGCTGATGCACGAGCATCGCGGCGCGCCGGAGCCGACGCTCTCCGATCTGATCCGCAACATGACGCCGGTGGACCTGCTGCTGGTCGAGGGCTTCAAGCATGAGGGCCACGAAAAGCTGGAAGTCTATCGCCCGTCGGTCGGCAAGCCGCCGCTCTACCGCGAGGATTCGAAGGTGGTGGCGGTCGCCAGCGATGCTGCTCTGGCCGATGCAGCAGTGCCGGTGCTGCCGATCGACGATCTGGATGCCATCGCCCGGTTCATTTTGACCCATTGCGGTCTGGCCGCGCGCTGACCAGTATCTTGCCATGGCACAGCTTACCGACGACTGCTTCGCCTTTGGCGGCCGGCTGGTTCCGGTCGAGGAGGCGCTTGCCGATTTGCGCAGCCGGCTGACACCGCTGACGGATGTCGAGACTGTGCCGTTGCGCAAAGCGCTGGGGCGCTGCCTCGCCGCGCCGCTGACAGCGCGGCTGAATGTGCCGCCGCACGATAATTCTGCCGTCGATGGTTATGCCGTCTATTTCGACGATCTGCCGGCCGAGGGCGAGGTGCGGCTGCCGCTCGCCGGCCGCGTCGCCGCTGGTCACACGCTGGACGGCCCAGCCAGGCGCGGCACCGCCATCCGCATCTTCACCGGCGCACCGATGCCGCCCGGCAATGGCGATGCCGGCCCCGATACGGTAATGATGCAGGAGGATTGCCGGGAGGAGGATGGGCATGTCGTCATTCCCGCCGGCATCAAACGCGGTGCCAACCGCCGCAAGGCCGGCGAAGATGTGCGGCAGGGCGATGCCATCCTGCGCCAGGGGCAGAAACTGCGTCCGCAGGATATCGGCCTGGCCGCCGCGCAGGGGCTGACGGAACTGGCCGTGCATGCGCCGCTGCGCGTTGCGATTTTCTCGACCGGCGACGAGGTGCGCGATCCGCCTGCCCCGCTGCCCGCCGGCGGCATCTACGATTCCAACCGCTTCACCCTGGCGGCCCTGCTGGATGGCATGGGCTGCGCCGTCACCGACCTCGGCATCCTGCCCGACGACCGGCAGGCGATTACCGATGCGCTGGAGAAGGCTGCCGGGTCGCATGACCTGCTGATCACCTCCGGCGGCGTCTCCGGCGGCGAGGAGGATCATGTGAAGGCCGCCGTCGAGGCGCTGGGTTCGCTCCATTTCTGGCGCCTCGCCATCAAGCCGGGGCGCCCGGTGGCTCTGGGCCAGGCCCGGGGCACCGCCTTTATCGGCCTGCCCGGTAATCCGGTCGCGGTCATGGTCACCTTCCTGCGCGTCGCCCGGCCGATTATTGAACGCCTGTCGGGCGCCGAGGAGAGCGATCCGAAGCTGTTCCCGGTGCTCTCCGGTTTCGACTACAAGAAGAAGCAGGACCGGCGCGAATATGTCCGCGTGCGGCTGGAGCGGCGCAGCGATGGCCAGCTTGTCGCCCACCGATTCGAACAGGACGGGGCCGGTGTGCTATCCTCCATGGTCGCCGCCGACGGGCTGGTCGAATTGCCCGAGGAGGCGACGCGGATCGCGGCCGGTTCCGTGGTTCCCTATCTGCCGTTCAGCGAGGTCGGACTGTGAAGCTGCTCTATTTCGCCTGGGTACGCCAGAAGATCGGCACTGCTGAGGAAGAGGTGACGCCCCCCGCCGAGGTCACCGATGTGGCCGGGCTGCTGGACTGGCTGAAGGCGCGTGGCCCCGGCTATGCCGAGGCGCTGAAGGATGCCCGCGTGGTGAAGGTCGCGGTGAACCAGGAATATGTCCGCCCCGACCATCCGCTGAAGCCGGGCGACGAGGTGGCGATCTTCCCGCCGGTGACGGGAGGCTGAGGCAATGATCCGGGTGCAGCGCGAGGATTTCGACATCGGCGCGGAGATTGCGGCGCTGACCGAGGGCAACCATGCCATCGGCGGTGTGGCCAGCTTCACCGGCCTGGTGCGCGACATGGCCGGCAATGCCGGAATCGGCGCGATGACGCTGGAGCATTATCCCGGCATGACTGAGAAGGCACTGGCCCGCATCGAGGCGGAAGCACAGGAGCGCTGGCCGCTGCAGGCCAGCCTGATCATCCACCGCTATGGCAGGCTGGAACCCGGCGACCGCATCGTGCTGGTGGTGACCGCCTCGGCACACCGGCAGGCTGCCTTCGAGTCGGCCATGTTCCTGATGGACTATCTGAAGACCCAAGCCCCCTTCTGGAAGCTGGAAGAAACCGGCGAGGGCGCGCACTGGGTCGATGCCCGCGAGAGCGACGATCAGGCACTGGATCGCTGGGCGCCAAAGGCTGGACCATTGGGCGGTAAGGCCGACGCCGCGGAATAGGCCACCGCACTTTTCTTTATCCCCAAGAGAACCATTCCCGTCCTTCTGCGTTATTTCAGGACAAACCAAGAGATCGCGCCCTATCACAAGGCCATTTCCTTGGTCGTTCGGAATAATTTTAACCCTGCCTCAGATACTTCTTTAGGCGCAGGGTCAGGAGGACAGAAATGTCGGTTCTTTCGTTGATTCTTACTCTTGTGATCATTGGTGTCGTGCTGTGGGCGGTGAACCGCTACATCCCGATGGACCACAAGATCAAATCGATCCTGAACATCGTCGTGGTGATTCTGGTGGTGATCTGGCTGCTGCGCCTGTTCGGCGTGCTGGGCGGCAGCGTCCCGACGATCAACTGAGGCTAGGCAAGCAGGCCGGCGGCGCTCCTCAGCGCCGCCTCGGCCTCCCCCACCATGCGTTCCAGGAGAGTGGCGGCCGGCGCTACATCGGCAATCAAATCGGCCCCCTCTCCGGCGAACACCCCCATGATTTCCAGATCCTGTGCGGCGATGGCCTGGTTGTAGCGCTCCACCGCCGCCTTGCCCTCGGCGGCCAGTGCCGTCTCCCGCCCCTGCCATTCTGCCGTCAGCGCGTTGCGCGCGCCGCGGATGGTGAAGGGCTTCGGCCAGTCCTTTTCCCGCACGATATCGAACACGCTGGTGCGCAACGTATCGTCGCCGCCGATTTCGGTGATGCGGCGCTTTACCGCGTCCGGCGCCAGCGATTCGGTGGCGGCGTAGAAGCGCGTGCCGGCCAGGATGCCATCCGCGCCCAGCATCAGCGCCGCAGCAAGGCCGCGCCCGTCGGCGATGCCGCCCGCCGCCAGCACCAGCGTTTGCGGCGCGTCCCGGCGGACCAGATCGACCACCGCCGGCACCAGTGCGATGGTGCCGCGTGTCGCCCCGTGACCGCCAGCCTCCGTGCCCTGCGCCACCAGAATATCGGCGCCAGCAGCCAGCGCCTCGCGCGCATGGCCCAAACTCTGCACCTGGCAGATCAGCGGGATGCCCGCCGCCTTCACCTTCGGCGCGAAGGGGGCCGGATCGCCAAAGGACAGCATCACCGCCGCCGGCCGGTGCTCTAGCGCCAGATCCAGCAGCTGCGGCTGCTGCGCCAGGGACCAGGTGATGAAACCGCAGCCCACGCGCTGGTTGCCGGCCGCCGCCAGCTCGCGCCGCAGCCAGTCCGCATCGCCATAGCCGCCGCCGATCATGCCAAGGCCACCGGCCCCGGTGACGGCGGATGCCAGCGCCCCGCCGGAAACCAGCGCCATCGGCGCCAGCAATACGGGATGGCGCAGATCGAGGCGCTCGGTCAGGCGGGTGCGGATCGGCATGGAGAAGTCCCGTCAGGAAGGAGTAGCAGAAAGATTGGCAAGCGGGATCAGCAGGCGGTTCGGCTGCTCCAGGATCGCATCCTGGCCCACCGTATCGAAATGGTAGCTGGCCGCCCCCCAGATGAAGCGGGGAACGCCGTCCTCACCCAGCGCCGGAAGCAGCAGCCGCTCGCCGATGCCAAAGCGCTCCAGGCTCTGCAGATAGACCCGGCCAGTCATATAGCCGATGCCCGGCATCGACAGGATGGCCTCGTGATGCGCCATGACGTCCGGCGCGTTCTGCACCCGGATCAGCTTGGCGAGGGAGCAGCCGACAATCGGGCGGTCATACATGCTGCGCACATCGTCGCCCGCCAGACGGCAGATGAACTCGTCCTTCGCCAGCCGCTCATAGATCCAAACCTTGGGCAGGGCGCGGTGAAAGGCCAGCGGATCGATCTCCGCCTTGCGGATCACCCGTCCGCCTTCCCGGTAATGACCCAGAAAGTAATCCAGTATCTGCCGCAGCAAGGGGTCGATGTTCTCCGGCAACCGGTCGTCCAGCCGATAGGCGCCGCCTCTGGCACCCTGAACCGTTACCCGCCGATTGCGCTTGTCATAGACCATGGAACTGGCCGCGTTCTGTTAGGCAGCATCCCCTGCGGCCAGCCTAGAGACTTTCGCCCGGCCGTGAAAGCATCCGAGCACAAAAACGGGCGCTCCTGTCAGGAGCGCCCGTTTCCATTTGGCCTCAAGAGCCGATCAGCAGCCCGATACACATTTCGCAGCACCGTCGAACACCATGGTGCGGCCGGACAGCGGCAGGTGCACCGGCGCCGACACCGCCTTGGCGAAGATGTCGGTGCGGCTGCCGGCGATCAGCTTGCCGCCCTCGGTGGAGGGCTGGTTGGCATGCGACGGGATGACCGCCGCCGGCTTGATCAGCTCGTTCACCACATAGGCCGCCTCGGTCGGGCCGGTAGTGAAGGTGTCGCCGATATTCATGACGACCAGCTTCGCCTTGTACTGGTCACCCACCACCACCTGCTGCTCGGCGGTGACGCCGGTATCGCCGGACAGGTAGGTGACGAGGCCGTTGCTGAAGGTCAGCACATAACCGGTCGGCGGGCCGGCATAGGCAGTCAGTCCCGCCTTAGAGAGCATCTCGGCGAACGGGCCGCCGATCATGCCCGGCGCGATGCCGTTGGAATGCGCCGCCGGCACGGTGGTGATGGTGACACCGCCGACCTTTCGCGAGGCGCCGAAGCGCACCAGCTGCGAATTCTGCGGATCGGCACCCACCTCCTTCAGCTTGGCGGCGAAGAAGGACGGCATCTCGCTGCCGGTCACGATCTTGGCGTTCTTGGCGGCGGCGATCTTCACCGACAGCGTGTCGGGCAGCGCCACGGTGGCGATGTCCGGCCGGCCGCAGGCCCCTGCCCCGGCTGCCGGAATGTGCCGGTCGCCGACATGGTCGCCATGCATGTGGCTGACCAGCACGGCGTCGATCTTGCCGAGGCGCGGATCCTCCGCACCGGCGACCGTACGCCCGGCATCGTACAGGATGCGCGTGCCGTCCGGGTCCTCGAAGACCATCGCCCGGTCGAAGCTGCAGAACTCACCCTCATGGCTTCCCAGCGGCGTGATCTTCACCGTCGCGGCATGTGCCGCGCCCGCAACCATGACGCCCAGCACCGCGGCGGCCGCCGCGGCGGGCACGCAAAAGCCCCTCATTTTCATCTCGGTCTCTCCCTGACAGGCGTACTCATGGCCTGACGGCCATCGTCGCTATTGATCTAGGGCACTACGGAAACGCGTCCAGCCGCCCCTTCAATCTCAAGCTACCACGGTGCGGGCGGGTGGATAATGGCCATATTAGCGAAACAGCATGACCGGAACGAGACAGGAGCGGATCATCTCCGTCGTGGTGCTGCCGATGATCAGGGTGCGGATGCGGGAATGGCCGTAGGCGCCCATCACCAGCAGGCCGATACCCTCCTGCTCGATGGTGCGGGCGATCACCGCATCCGGCTGGCCGGCCTCGACACCGGCGGTCACGCCATAGCCGGCGGCCCGCAGCTTCGCCGCCGCTGCCTCCAGCTTCGCCGTCATCGCACTATCCGGCTGGCCGGCCATCAGCAGCCGGCAGGCGAGGCCGGGGAACAGATGGCCCTGCGCGATATGGTCCACTGCCTTGTCGGCGCTCGCCCCGCCATCATAGGCGATGAGGAAGCTGCCGACTGGCCTGAAGGCGCGCGAGGCGACCAGCACCGGCTTGTGCGAGGCGCGCACCACGCGCTCCAGGTTGGAGCCCAGATGCAGGCTGGCGAAATCCGCCGCCTCGCCGCGCTTGCCGATCAGGATCAGGTCGGCCTGCGGCTCGAACTCCTGCACCGTCTCCAGCAGGTCGCCATTGCGCAGTTTGGTCGTCACGTCGGCGATGCCGGCCTGCGCCAGGCGGGCCTTCGCTTCCTCCAGGATCAGCCGGCCGCGCTTCTGCGCCAGCTTCGCCTGCTGTTCGTCGAGGCTGGCGAGCTCGGCGAGCAGCGTGTCGCGCGCATCGGCATTCAGATTGCCGCTGAAATCCGCCGGCACGCTGGACACGGTGCGCCGGCCCAGCACATGCAGCAGATCGACCGAGGCTTTCGTGCGCTCCGCCACCCAGGCGGCGTGGTCGCACACGCTTTGCGTATAGATCGAGCCGTCGATCAGCACGAGCAGCTTGGTCATGGCGGTTCCTTCCTCAGTGCCCCATCAGGCGTTCGAGCGCGCCGGGCTTGTCGTGGATGCCGAGCCTGTCGACGATGGTCTCGCTGGCCTTGTTGAGGCCGATCAGTTCGACCTCTGCCCCTTCGCGGCGGAATTTAAGCACGACGGTATCCACCGCGGCGACACTGGAGATATCCCAGATATGCGCGCGACTGAGGTCGATGGTGACCTTCTCCAGCGCCTCCTTGAAGTCGAAGGCGGCGGCGAAATCCTCGACCGAGGCAAAGAACATCTGGCCCTCGACGACATAGGTGCGCGCCGCGCCATCCCCGGACAGGGTGGAGCTGACGCGGAAGATCTGCGCGATCTTCCAGGCGAAGAAGATGCCCGACAGCAGCACGCCGACCAGCACGCCGATGGCGAGGTTGTGCGTCGCCACCACCACCACCACGGTCGCCAGCATGACGATGCTGGAGCTGCGCGGATGATCCTTCAGATTGCGGATCGAGACCCAGGAGAAGGTGCCGATGGACACCATGATCATGATGGCAACCAGCGCCGCCATCGGGATCTGCTTCACCCAGTCGCCCAGCACCACGATCAGGAACAAGAGGAAGATGCCGGCGCAGAAGCAGGACAGCCGCCCGCGCCCGCCGGATTTCACATTGATGATCGACTGGCCGATCATCGCGCAGCCCGCCATGCCGCCGATGAAGCCGGTGGCGGTGTTGGCGAGGCCCTGGCCGATACATTCGCGGCGCTTGTCGCTGGGCGTATCCGTCAGCTCATCCACGATGGAGGCGGTCATCAGCGATTCCAGCAGGCCGACACCGGCGATGCCCGCCGAATAGGGCAGGATGATCCACAGCGTCTCCAGCGTCAGCGGGATGTCGGGGATCAGGAAGAAGGGCAGCGTCGAGGGCAGCTCGCCCATGTCGCCGACCGTGCGCACCTCCAGCCCCAACCCGATGGACAGGCCGGTCAGCACCAGGATGCAGACCAGCGGCGACGGCACGATGCGGGTCAGGCGCGGAAACAGGTAGATGATGGCTAGCCCGCCGGCGACCATCACATAGGTCAGCCACGGCACGCCGATCAGCTCCGGCAGCTGCGCCAGGAAGATCAGGATCGCCAGCGCGTTCACGAATCCGGTCATCACCGAGCGCGAAACGAAGCGCATGACATAGTTCAGCTTCAATATGCCGGCCAGTATCTGGATCAGCCCGGCCAGCACGGTGGCGGCCAGCAGATATTGCAGCCCGTGTTCCTTTACCAGCGTGACCATCAGCACGGCGGTCGCCGCGGTGGCCGCGGAAATCATGCCCGGCCGACCGCCAACGATGGCGATGATGACGGCGATGGAGAAGGAGGCATAGAGCCCGATCTTCGGATCGACACCGGCGATGATCGAGAAGGCGATGGCTTCGGGGATCAGCGCCAGCGCCACCACCAGACCGGCGAGCACGTCGCCGCGGATATTGCCGAGCCATTCATGGCGCAGCCGTCCGAAAAAATCATGCGGAAGGGAAAGTCGCGTCAATGGTCTCTCCGGAAGCAGGCACGGGTGATGCTGCGGCGCAGCATGGCTATGCCTACCGGCCCAGACCTGACAGGACAAGCCTTAAGGCCGTCGCCCCGCAAGGACGCAGCGATGTTTCCGCACCGGCAGGCTGCGGAACGGATTCTTGCGCTTTTCCGCCCAGAATGGCGCACCCGGCGGCGCTACACGATGCCGCCATTCACATGGATAACCTGCCCGGTGACGTAGGAGGCCGCCGGGCTGCACAGGAAGCCGATCATCGCCGCCACCTCCGCCGGCTCCCCCGGACGGCCGAGCGGGATATGCTCGATCAGCGGCTTCATCTCCGCATCATCGTAGAACTGTTCGGTGTCGGCATCCTTCAGGATCAGCCCCGGCGCCACGCAATTGGCCGTCACCTTGTAGGGCGCCAGCTCCACCGCCAGCGCGCGGATCAGCGCCTCCGACCCCGCCTTGGCCGAGGCCGAGGCCGGGCACAGCGGATAGTTCGGGCGGAACACATGGGCGTTCAGCGTGCTGATGGCGACGATCCGCCCGTCCTGCGACAGCTTCAGCGCCGGCAGCGCCCGGTTCGCCATCTGGAACAGCCCGCCCAGGATAATGTTGTAGCAGCGGTCGAGATCGGCCCGCTCCAGCGCGCCGAAGCGCTTCAGCTCCGGGAAGCCGGCATTGGCGACCAGCACGTCCAGCCCGCCCAGCGCCGAGACCGCCTCGTCGATCAGCCGGTCGGCCTCCGCCGCCTGCGTGAGGTCCGCCAGCACGATATGGGTCTCGGCCCCCTTCTCCCGCAGCTCCGCCGCGACGCGCGCGCAGCCCTCGCGGTTCTTCAGCGCGTGCAGCACGATGGAGGTACCCGGCCTGGCCAGCTGCCGCACCGTCGCAGCGCCGATGCCGCTGCCCGACCCGGTTACCAGAATGCGCCTCATCTCCGCCTCCTCCCGTTTTTGCCCTTACTTGGAAGTCAGTCTAGGGGCAGGACGGGGGCCGGAGATAGGGGTTTAGAGAATATCTTCCGGATTGCGGCCCGGCCGCGCCTTGTAGGAGGCCAGCGACCAGCCGAAGGCCAGCGCGCCGCTGCGGATGAACAGCGCCACGGCGAAGCCGGACCCGGCGGCCAGCGGCAGCGGCAGCCCGGCAAGGCTGGTACCAACATAGACAAGCCCGCCGGCCAGCACGGCGGTGATGTAGATTTCCTTGCGCATGAGGACGGAGGGTTCGCCCGCCAGCACATCGCGCAATATGCCGCCCAGCGTGCCGGTCAGCATGCCCATAACAACGGCGACCACGGGCGAGCCGGTGACCAGCAGCCCCTTATAGGCGCCGAACACGCCATAGGCGGCCAGCGCCACCGCATCCAGCCACAGCAGCAGGCGATAGCGCGATTCCAGCAGATGCGCGGTGAAGAACACGCCGATCGCCGTCGCCGCGCAGATCAGGATATGGAGCGGCTGTTCGACCCAGAACACCGGCACGCCCAGGATCAGGTCGCGCGCCGTGCCGCCGCCGATGCCCGTCACCGTCGCCAGGAACAGGAAGCCGATGATGTCCAGTTCCTTGCGCGAGGCCGACAACGCCCCCGTCGCGGCGAAAAGGGCAATGCCCAGAAGGTCCAGAAGGATCGCGCTGTTCATGGGGGTGTTTTAACGCAAGGCAGCAGCCCACGGCAGGGGGAAAGAGAGGAAGCGGTTATTCCACTTTCACGCGCGGCTGACACGCTTGGCATTTCGATTGTGCCGCCGATACCGCCACCATCGGGGCTTGCCGGAACGCAGTACCGCAGGCAGCATGGGGAGTATGAACTTCAAGAATAACTGGCCGCTGTTTCTTCTGGTAGTCACGCTCATAGTCGCCGTGACCATGATGGCTCAACCATGGCCAATAATTTGGCCAATCGAAGCACACGCACGAGTGCATTGGGAAACAATTATTGCAGGCGCAATAAGCGCTTTCGGCTCTCTGATCGGCGGTGGCTTTGTTATTGTTATTTATTTCCTCACACAAAGAAGCTTAATTGCAGAGAGAAAAAAGAACAAGGCATTAATACATTACGGCCATGTCCAACAAATTATTAATAATTACTCAAGAATTGCATATTCACTTGAATTTATCCAATTTCATAAGCAGGAAGATGAATTTAAAGATGGAGAATTAAAAGTAATATTCAAAGAATCAGAAGGAGCAATTAAAGAATACAAAACACACTCAGATATAGAATTAATATATTTACCAAAAAATATACGCCATCATGTAAAAAATAGAGATAAAGACATCGCGCGCGCAGAAAAATTAATAAAAATCACTACAAGCGATTTTCTCTCACTGAAACACAAAGACATAATTAGAAACATGAACTCTCTTGTAAATATATCAAAAATGCTTAAGTCCACGTTGATTGATTTAGATGATTTCCGATCATCCCTTCTGGAAAACATTGATGACTAGCATCATATCGGTGAGATAGCCGCTCAGTCATACCGGCACGATAATCATCACTTCACACCAAAAAGCAAGGCTCCGTCGCCGCCCATTACGCTGAACGGTCGTTCAAACTGTCAAAATCAGTGTCAAAAGGAACAAAGGGGAGCCGCGTTCGGGCTGCATAACCCTTTGAAAAGAAATGGTGCCCAGGGACGGAGTCGAACCGCCGACACTGCGATTTTCAGTCGCATGCTCTACCAACTGAGCTACCTGGGCTTGGCGCATCGTCTGCACCGTGGCGATATCGCTCGCCGGGCGGGATTGGCTTATAGGAAATTCCCGGGGGGCTGTCCAACATTTTCCGGCCAGCGCGCCTACGAAAATGTCATATCAGTTTTCGCTGTCCTCCAGCCGGCGGGCCAGTGCCTCGATATCGGCCTCGTCCGGCTCCTCCTCGGTCGGCAGGGTGTAGGTGCCGCCGAGCCAGCGCCCGAGATCGACCTGCTGGCAGCGCTTCGAGCAGAACGGCCGGAAGGTCTCGACCGCCGGCTTCCTGCAGACCGGGCAGGCGGCCTGCTTGCGGCGGCGCGGCAGGTGATGGATTTCGGCCATGTCTGTTCCCGTGGGCTGGTCCGGTGTCATGCGTCCGTCCGCAGATAGGCCAGCCGGGCCGATCCGTCAACCGGCGCGCAAGACCGCCAGCTGGTGGGCCAGCGTGTCACGGTCGCGCGGGCGGATGATCTCGACCAGCCCGCCGCGCGTGAAGCCCAGCAGCTGCGTTGTCACCCGGTCGCCGGCCAGCGCCGCGCGCAGCGCCTCCAGCAGCTTGTCGCGGTCGTCGCGGCGGTCGAGCCGGGGGAAGTCCACCAGAATGAGGCCGGAAAGCTGGCGCAGGCGCAGCTGCCGGGCGACTTCCGGAACGGCGGCGAAGGCGGCCTCGCGCGGGTCGCGCTCCGCCCCGTTCACATCGATGGCGACCAGCGCCTCGGTGGGATCGATGGCCAGCGCCCCGCCGCCCGGCAGCGGCACGATGCGCTCCAATGCTAAAGCAATCTCCTCCTCCACCCCCTCGCGGGCGAACAGCGGGTCGTGGCCGCGATAGCGCACGATGTTGGGTAGCAGCTCGGGCCGGTGCTTCTCGCACCAGCGCGTCACCCGCGTATGGCCGGCCAGATCGGCGCAGAGGATGTCCGCCTCCGCCGGCAGGTGCGGCAGCAGCAGCTCCAGCGCACCCGGCGGCCGGTCGATCAGGGCCGGCGGCTTCGCCTGCGCGGCCTTCGCCTGGATCGTGCGCCAGCGCCCGGCCAGCGCCTCCAGCTCCGACTGGATCGTGGCGGCATCAAGGCCGGCGGCGGAGGTCCGCACGACGATCCCCTCCTGCTTCGGCAGGTCCAGCGCCAGGGCGGCATCCAGCGCGGCGCGGCGCAGGCGGGAGCGCTCCGCCTTGCCGGGAATGCTGCGCGAAACGGCGACGCCGGGCAGGCGCGGCGTCAGCACCAGATGGTCGCTGTGCAGCGCGATATCGGCGGACAGCGTCGGACCCTTGCCCGCACTCTCATCCTTCACCTGCTGAACGAGGATGGCCTCGCCCTCGCTCACCAGCCGGGCAATCGGCGTGCCGGCGGGCATGTCCGGCTTCAGCAGCCGCGCCGCGCGGGCCGGCAGGAAGCCCGGCTCCGCCTCGCCGGTATCGACGAAGGCGGCGTCCAGCCCGTGCGACACCTCGATAACGCGCCCCAGCAGGGTCCAGCCGATGCGGCTCTCATGGCCGGCGGCCTCGATTATCAGTTCGATCAGGGAACCGTCGCGGCACAGCGCGATGCGGGTCAGGCCGGGGCCGACCTCCAGCAGCAGGGTATCGATGCCCTCTAGCCCTGCCCGCGACATGAGTTGGCCTCAAGACAGGGATAACCATTGCCGCTGAGCAGCCCGTAGGTCTCGTGCAGCGGCAGCCCCACCACATTGCTGTAGGAGCCGACAATCTGCCGCGCGAACACGGCGGCAAAACCCTGGATGGCATAGCCGCCGGCCTTGCCGCGCCATTCGCCGCCGGCGAGGTAGAAGGCAATCTCCTCCGCCGCCAGCCGCTTGAAGGCAACAGCAGTGGTGATGGCCCGCGCGACGGATTTGCCCTTGGGCGTAACGAGGCAGACGCCACCGATCACCCGGTGCCGGCGGCCGGACAGCAGCGCAAGGCAGGCCTTCGCCTCGGCCTCTGTCTCCGCCTTCGGCAGGATGCGCCGCCCGCAGGCGACCACCGTATCGGCGGCCAGCACGAAACAGCCCGGATGACGCGCCGCGACGGCCGCAGCCTTCGCCTCGGCCAGGCGTTTCGCGTGATCGACAGGCAGTTCGCGGGGCAGCGGCGTCTCGTCGATATCGGCAGGGTCCACCGCGGCGGGGACGATGCCAATCTGCGCCAGCAGGTCGAGGCGGCGCGGCGAGGCGGAGGCGAGTACCAGACGGGCCGGCGGTTCGGGCGCGGTCATGCCCCTTCTCCCAGTTCCGGCACGGGGTTATCCGGCAAGGATGCCGGTTACTTGAAGCGGAAGGTGATGCGGCCCTTGGTCAGGTCATAGGGCGTCATTTCGACATTCACCCGGTCACCAGCCAGCACGCGGATCCGGTTCTTGCGCATCTTGCCGGAAGTGTGCGCGAGCACTTCGTGATCATTGTCCAGCTTCACGCGGAACATCGCGTTCGGAAGCAATTCGACGACCGTACCGGAAAATTCGATGACGTCTTCCTTTGCCATAGGCATCCCTTCTTGTGGAAAAAATCGCCCTGTTGTGGTGCCGAAACTGCCGCGAGGTCAACCTTTTTCAAGCGGATTGCGCACAGGACCGCCATGAGGCCCGCGCATTTCTTGTGTGGTTCCAGTCAAACCGCCGATTTCGGTGCGGCCGGAAAGCGTTCCCTGATGCGTTTCAGCAGCGAATCCCGCACATCGCGGTAGGCGTTCAGCACTGCCTCGCGGCTGCCCTCGATGGCGGTGGCGTCCAGCGTCGGCCAGTATTCGACGTCGCAGGCCATGGTGCGGGTCATCTCCACCGCGCGGTGCTGCGCCTCCGGCGACAGCGAGATCACCAGGTCGAAGGACCCGTCCAGCAGCTCGTCGAAGGTCTTGGCGCGGTGGCGTGCGATATCGAGGCCGATCTCCCGCATCACCTCGACCGCAAAGGGGTTCACCTCGGACGCCCTGACGCCGGCTGAGTCGACGTAGATGTGCTTGCCATGCAGCGATTTCAGGATCGCCTCGGCCATGGCGGAGCGCACCGCATTCTGTGAACAGGCGAACAGGACGGAACCCGGCAGGTCACGCATCTTCATCACCCCCGGATATGCAGGACGCAGACGAGGGTGAACAGGCGGCGCGCCGTCTTGAAGTCGATCTCCACCTTGCCGGACAGCCGTTCGCGCAGCAGTTCGGAGCCTTCGTTGTGCAGGCCGCGCCGTCCCATGTCGATGGCCTCGATCTGCGAGGGCGAGGCGCGCCGGATCGCCTGGTAATAGCTTTCGCAGATCGTGAAATAATCCTTCACGATGCGTCGGAAGGAGCCGATGGCCAGCTGCACCTCCGCCACCCGCAGCTCGTCGGTGGTGCGGATATCCATCACCAGCCGGTTATCCTCGATGGACAGGCTCAGATGATAGGGGCCGCCCTCGTGCCCGGCCGGCGCGAAGCTGTTGTCCTCCAGCAGGTCGTAGATCGCGACCGCGCGCTCATGCTCGACCTCGGGGCTGCGCCGGACAACCGTACGCTCGTCAAGCGTGATCCTGACGAGCCGGCGCCGATCCTGCCCCGCGTCGCTCACACCGGTCAGCCTCCGCCACCGAGCCGGATGGCCACGGACCGGGCATGGGCGTCCAGCCCCTCGGCCACCGCCAGGGTGACGGCGGCGGGGCCGATGCGGCCCAGGCTGGCGGCATCGCAGCGGATCAGCGTGCTGCGCTTCATGAAGTCGAGCACGCCAAGGCCGGAAGAGAAGCGCGCCGTGCGCGAGGTCGGCAGCACATGGTTCGGCCCGGCAACATAATCGCCCACCGCCTCCGGCGTGTGCCGGCCAAGGAAGATGGCACCGGCATTGCGGATCTTCGCGGACAGCGCCTCGGGATCGGCGACCGCCAACTCCAGATGCTCCGGCGCGATCTGGTCCACCAGCGGCACGGCATCATCCAATGCCGGCACGGTGATGATGGCGCCGTACTTCTCCCAGCTCTGGCGGGCGATGGCGCCGCGCGGCAGCACGGCAAGCTGGCGCTCCACGGCGGCGGCGGCGGCATCGGCGAAGTCGGCATCGTCGGTAATCAGCACCGATTGCGCATCGTCGGAATGTTCGGCCTGGCTCAACAGGTCGGCGGCGATCCAGTCGGGATCATTGTCGCGGTCGGCGACCACCAGGATTTCCGACGGGCCGGCGATGGAATCGATGCCGACGGTGCCGAACACCTGACGCTTGGCCTCCGCTACATAGGCGTTGCCCGGGCCGACAATCTTGTCCACCGGGCGGATGGTCTGGGTGCCATAGGCCAGCGCGCCGACCGCCTGCGCGCCGCCCAGCCGGTAGATTTCCGTGACGCCGGCCAGCTTCGCGGCGGCCAACACCAGCGGGTTCAGCACGCCGTCCGGCGTCGGCACGGTCATCACGATGCGCGGCACGCCCGCCACCTTGGCCGGCATGGCGTTCATCAGGACAGAGCTGGGATAGGCGGCCAGCCCGCCGGGCACATAGAGGCCGACAGCTTCCACCGCGCTCCAGCGCAGGCCCAGCTCCACCCCCTCCGGATCGGTATAGGCGAAGCCGTCCGGCAATTGACGGCGATGGAAGGATTCGATGCGGGCGGCCGCCACTTCCAGCGCCGCGATTTCTTCAGCACCGCAGGCGGCAAAGGCGGCATCCACCTCGGCCGGCGTCACGCGCATGGTCTCGGCGGTCAGGCTCACCCGGTCGAACTTGCGCGTATAGTCCAGCACGGCGGCATCGCCCTCGGCACGGACGCGCGACAGCACATCGCGCACCACGCCCATGACATCGACGCCATTGTCGCGATCCTCAGCCAGAAACGCCGCGAACTCATCCGCGAAGCCGGGCGCTGTGGCATCCATCCTACGTGGCATTGGGCTACGCGGCATTGGCCATCCCCTCCGATGCCTCGCGGAACCGGTCGATCCAGTGCATCATCTGCTCGGGCCTTGTCTTCAGCGCCGCGCGGTTCACCGCCAGGCGGGAGCTGATCTCGGCGATCTGCTCCACCTCGACGAGGCCGTTCGCCTTCAGCGTCGCCCCGGTGGAAACCAGATCGACGATGCGCCGGCACAGGCCCAGGCTGGGGGCCAGCTCCATTGCGCCATTCAGTTTGATGCATTCGGCCTGCACGCCGCGCGCCGCGAAATGCCGGCGGGTGATGTCGGGATATTTCGTCGCCACGCGGACATGGCTCCAGCGGCGCGGATCGTCACGCCCGGCAAGGTCCACCGGCTCCGCCACCGACAGCCGGCACTTGCCGATGCCAAGGTCAAGCGGCGCATAGATTTCCGAATAGTTGAACTCCATCAGCACATCGCTGCCGGCCACGCCCAGATGCGCGGCGCCGAAGGCAACGAAGGTCGCCACATCGAAAGAGCGCACGCGGATGATGCTGATCTCCGGATGGTTGGTCGCGAAGGTGAGCTGCCGGCTATGCTCATCCTCGAACGCGGCCTCCGGCTCGATGCCGGCCTTGCGCACCAGGGGCATGACCTCCTTCAGGATACGGCCCTTGGGCAGTGCCAGGACCAGCGCTTCGTTCGCGTTCGCGGGCATGATCTTGTCTTCCGGTAAGGCGCCTTTCCGCGCGCCGACGATACAGGATCGCTTGACCTAGGACCAGACAGGCCCGGTGTCAACCGGCGCTTCGCCGCAAGCGGGCGCGAAGCCACTGGCGTCGCAGGAAAAAAAGACTATCGTGATGCGATAACAACAGCTTCGCGCGATTCCGCGCAGATCAGCCTGACATCGGGAGGAAGGAATGGCCGAAATCGGCAGGAGCGAACACACGCAACGGCCATCGGTGCGCACGCTGGGCGGCATGGTGACGGCGGCGCATCCGCTGGCCGCCGATGCCGGCGCCGAGATGCTGCGCAAGGGCGGCAACGCCTTCGATGCCATCGCCGCCACGGCGGCGGCGCTGAATGTGGTGGAACCCTATATGTCCGGCTTCGCCGGCCTGGGCATGGCGAATTGCTGGGTGGCCTCGGAAGGGCGCGCCCGCTCGCTGGATTTCCACACCCCCTGCCCGGCCAATTTCCCCATCGACAGCGCCGACAAGGCGCGCATGGTGAACGGCCCGCTGGCCAGCGGCACGCCGGGCAACCTTGCCGGCTGGGCGACGCTGCAAAAGACGCATGGCCGGCTGAGCCTGGCCGAGGCACTGGCCCCGGCGATCGCGCTGGCGCGCAACGGCTACCCCATCACCGGCTTCTATCTCGACATGCTGAACGCGGTCAGCGCCCGCCCGATGAGCGCGGAGTGGGCGCGGGTCTATGCCTTCGGCGGTGCCGCGAAGCGCGGCATGATCCTGAAGCAGCCCGAGCTGGCCGACACGCTGGAGGCGATTGCCGCCAACGGTATCGGTCATCTCTATGGCGGGCCGCTGGGCAAGAAGCTGGCCGATTACATGGCAGGCAATGATGGCTGCATCACTCTGGCCGACCTGGAAGCCGTGCAGCCGATCTGGGAAGAGACGATCCAGGCGGAGTATCGCGGCCTGACCCTTAACGTACCGCCGCCGCCCGCCGAATCCTTCCAGTTCCCGCTGACCCTGCGGCTGCTGGCGGGGACCGACTTCTCCCGCCTGCCGCATCTGGGCGCCGATCATCTGGATCGGGTGTTCCGCGCGGTGCGGGTCGCCGCCGAGCTGCGCATCCGCAACAACAAGCGCGCGCCAGAACAAATCCTCGACCTGCTGTCGGAGAAAAGCGTCGCCCCCTTACGCGCGCTGGTCGAGGGCAAGGATGCCGTCTGGGGCCGCACCGAGCAGTTCGCCACCGGGCCGCTGGCCGAGGGGCCGAAGCTGAACGAGCAAACCACCTCCTTCTCCGCGATGGATGCAGAGGGCAATGCGGTGTGCCTGACGCAAAGCCTGGGCTCGCCCTGGGGGTCCGGCGTCGTCATCCCCGGCACTGGCGTGTGCCTGAACAATTTCCTGAACTGGACCGATCTGGACCCGGCCTCGCCGAACCGGCTGAAGCCTGGCGCGCGCTACGCCATGTGCCTCGCCCCCACCATCGGCACGCGCGACGGCAAGCTGGCGCTGACGCTGGGCACGCCGGGCAGTTACGGCATCCTGCAGACGCAAAGCCAGGCCATGGTGCACTGGCTGGATTACGGGCTGGAACTGCAAGCCGCCATCGACGCGCCACGCGGCCGGCTGTTCGATGGCCGAAAGGTCAATCTGGAAAGCCGGGTCACGCCGGAGGTGATGGAAGAGTTGCGCGCACGCGGGCATGACGTCACGCCGCTGGGCGCCTATTCCTGGTCCTGCGGCGGCATGCACGCCATTGCCCGCGATGCCGTCACAGGCGCGCTGGAAGGGGCAGCCGACAGCCGGCGGGACGGTGCGGCGATACCGGTGCCAAAGCGCTGAAACACTTTTCAACACAGTTGCAAGGACACAAAAATCAGCTGTAATTTTAATAAAAAAACACTTTGTTAACGGTTACTCTGGAATATTGTCTGTGTGGACTAGCCAGAATGAGTGACAGCCGTATGGCCAGCGAGCGATTGCCCATCAGCAGCATGATGACCGGCGCTTCTCCGGTGGCTCCGGAATCGCTGGCGCAACGGCGGCAACGCAATGCCGATTATCAGTCGATCTTCGAGCATGCGACGGTTGGCCTCTACCGCTCCTCGCCCGATGGCACCGTGCTGCGCGCCAATCCCGCCCTCGTCGCCATGAACGGCTATGAGAGCGAGGCGCAGATGATCGAAGATCTGCGAATCAACGGAGATGCCTGGTACGTCTCGCCGACCCGACGCCGCGAATTCCAGGAGGCGATGGCGGCGAACGATTCGGTGAAGGAGTTCGTCTCCGAAGTCTATCGCATGCACACGCGCGAGCGGATCTGGGTGTCCGAGAATGCCTGGACCATCCGTGACGAGAACGGCACCGCGCTGTTCTATGAGGGCGTGGTCGAGGACATCACCAGCCGCGTAAAGGCGCAGGCGGAACTGGCCAAGGCGCGCGTCGCCGCCGAGGCGACCTCCGAGGCCAAGAGCACCTTCCTGGCCGTCATGAGCCACGAGCTGCGCTCGCCGCTGAACGCGATCATCGGGTTTTCCGAGATCATCTCCCGGCGGCTCTATGGCGACAGCGACCCGCGCTATTTCGACTATGCCGAGGATATCCGCGTCAGCGGCTCGCAGCTGCTGGCGCTGATCGAAGATATTCTCGACCTGTCGAAGATCGGCGCCGGCCACATGCATCTGCGTGAAGCCATCGTCGATATTCCCAGCATCGCCATCGGCACCGTCCGGCTGTTCGCGGCCAGCGCCCAGAAGGCCGGGCTGCATCTTTCAGCCAGCTTCCCCGAGGGCTATCCCGCACTGAACGCCGATGCCGTGCGGCTGAAGCAGGTGATGACCAATCTGGTTGCCAACGCGATCAAGTTCACGCCGGCCGGCGGCGACGTGGCCATCGGCGGCCAGGAGACCGAGGACGGGTTGTGCTTCTGGGTCTCCGATACCGGCTGCGGCATGACCAAGGAAGAAGCCGTCAGGGTGCTGGAGCCCTTTGTGCAGATCGAGGACAACATGACCCGCAGCCGCGGCGGCACCGGCCTGGGCCTGCCGATCAGCAAAGACCTGGTCGAGCTGCATGGCGGCCGGCTGACCATCGACAGCGAAAAGGGCAAGGGTACGCGCGTGCTGGTCTGGCTGCCGCGCACCCGGATCGTAGAGTAGGATTAAGAGGGCCGCGGGCTCCGCAGGTAGGGCACCAGCGCCGCCAGCAGCGCGACAGCGGCCGCCGCGAATATCCAGGCGAACACGCCTGCAGGGGCCAGACCGGCGCCAGTCGCGGTCTCGGCGATCCAGCCGAAACCCGCCGAGGCGATTGCGTATCCCAGAAACACGAAGCTGTTCAGCACGCCGAAGCCGCGCCCTCGCGCTGACGCCGGCAGCACGCCTTTGCCCTGCGTCATCAGCAGCGGGTGGATGTTGCCGATGGTGAACAGCAGCGAGATCAGCCCGACACTGAGCAGCACATCGGCCGCCGGCAGCAGCGCCAGCGCCACCGCCCCCAGGAAGGTCACCGCCAGCCAGACCGTGGCGATGGGCTTGGTGTTCCAGCGTCTTACCAGCAGCGGCACGGCGAAGGCCGACAGCAGCCCGCACAGGCTGGCGACCGTCATCGCCTCGCCGCGCGACACCGCATCCAGACCGAACACGTCGGACAGATATGGCCCGCCCCAGGCATTGCGGAAGGTGATGCCGGCGGCCAGCGCCAGGCAGGCCGGGATCAGCGTCCACAGCACCGGCAAACGCAGCACGGCAAGGCAGGCCCGCGCGGTTTCCCCAGCGGTCTCCTGCGGGCCTTCGCCGATCCGCCGGTCGCGCACGAAGTGCCATACGCCCAGCATTGCCAGCAGTGTCATCGCCGCCGCCATCGCCAGCGCCGGACGCCAGCCGAACAGGTAGGTCGCCCAGCCGAGCGGCGCCGCCGCCATGAAGGCGCCCGCCGTGCCGATGGCGCTGGTCAGCGTCACCGCCTGCACGAAGCGCGGTTCCGGCAGATGGTGGGAGCAGTAGTACATCAGCCCCATGAAGATCGGCGCGCAGGCAAGGCCCAGCGCCACCTGCGCCACCACGGCGAGTGCCGCATTCGGTGTCACCGCGAACAGCGCGGCACCTACCACGCCGACGCCCAGCAGGATCGTCGTCGGCCGCCCGACGCCATAACGGTCGAAGGCGATGCCGACGGGAATCTGTGCCGCGCCGAACGCCAGGAAGAAGACCGAGGACAGCCAGCCGAAGAGGGCCGGCGTCAGATCGAGGTCGGCCATCAGCTCCGGCGCGATGACGGCCAGGAAGCTGCGGAAGAACTGGCTGAGAATGTAGGCGAAGGTCAGCGCGACGATGGCTTTTGTACTGTCCTGCACCGCCGGGACCGCCGCGTCAGCCGGCGACCGGATGGCGCGGGCGGAAGATGGTGGGCCAGGGCTGACCGTAATCCTCCAGCGCGCAGTCCGGGCGCGCCACCTCCAGCCGGATCGCCTTGTTGCCGGCAAACACCAGATCGATGCGGGAAGCCCCCTGCTCTTCCGTCGCCACCAAAGTCAGCAGGTTCAGCAGCTCGTCGCGGTCCCGCCGGCGGTCGATGCCGGACAGGCGGACTCGGTGCACGCCGGAGAAGGTGACGCCACACAGCACGCGCTCATAGCGGTCGCCCTCGACCGGCTTCTCGTCCGGGCCCAGCATCTCCCAGCGGAAGCGCTGCGCCACCATGACGAACTCGCCCGGCGCATGCTCGGAGCCAGGCCGGAAGACGATGTCCTCGACCGGCACCACAGCATCCTGCAGACAGGCGGCAATCACCACCATGTCCTCCGCATCCTCGCCCCGCAATTTCAGCGGCCGGAAATCCGTCACGGCCTGCCCCCCTCTCGATCTTCCCCCCGACAGACTAACGCCTATTCCCCGGCGATGCGCGCGATATCGGCACCGCAGGCGGCCAGCTTCTCCTCCAGCCGCTCATAACCGCGATCCAGATGATAGACGCGGTTCACGATGGTCTCCCCGTCCGCCACCAGCCCGGCCAGCACCATCGAGACCGAGGCGCGCAGATCGGTCGCCATCACCGGCGCGCCGCGCAGCTTCTCCACGCCGCGGATCATCGCCGAGGAATGGTGGACATTGATGTTCGCCCCCATGCGGCAGAGTTCCGGCACATGCATGAAGCGATTCTCGAAGATCGTCTCGGTGATCATCGCCGCCCCCTTGGAGACCGTCATCAGCGCCATGATCTGCGCCTGCAGGTCGGTCGGGAAACCGGGATAGGGTTCGGTCATCACATCGACGCCGTCCATCGATCCATTGGCGCGGCGGATGCGAAATCCGTCCTGTATCGGCTCGATCTTCGCGCCGCCCTCGCCCAGCAGCTTCAGCAGCGATTCCAGCAGGGTCGGGCAGATGCCGGTCAGTTCCAGCTCGCCATCGGTCATCACCGCGCCGATGGCGAAGGTGCCGGCCTCGATGCGATCAGCGACCACGCGATGCTCGGCGCCATGCAGCGCCGCCACGCCCTGGATCTTCAGCGTATCGGTGCCGATGCCCTCAATCTTCGCCCCCATCGCGTTCAGGCAATGGGCGAGGTCGTTCACCTCCGGCTCGCGCGCGGCGTTCACCAGCGTCGTCTCGCCTTCAGCGAGGCAGGCCGCCATCAGCAGATTTTCCGTGGCGCCGACGGAGACCTGCGGGAACACGAAGCGGTTGCCCTTCAGCCCCTTCGGCGCGGTGGCGTGGATATAGCCTTCTTCCAGCGAAATTTCCGCCCCCAGCGCGGTCAGTCCCTTCACATGCAGATCGACCGGCCGGTTGCCGATGGCGCAGCCGCCCGGCAGCGACACCCGCGCCTCACCGCAGCGCGCCAGGATCGGCCCCAGCACCAGCACGGAGGCGCGCATCTTGCGCACCAGATCGTAAGGCGCGGTGGTATTGGTGATCCGCGCCGCCGTCAGATGGCCCTTGCGGGCAGCATTCTCGCCCTCGATCCGCAGATCGACGCCATGCTGCTCCAGCAGCTTGCCCATGGTGGCGATGTCGGCCAGCGCCGGCAGGTTGGACAGGCTCAGCGTCTTGTCGGTCAGCAGCGACGCCGCCATGAGGGGAAGGGCGGCATTCTTCGCGCCGCTGATCTGGATTCGGCCCTGGAGCGGGCGCCCTCCCCGGATACGGATTCTGTCCATCTGGCTTCTCGATATGAGAGGAAGGAGGATGATTACTCGGTGCCGCCGTGTTTAGCGCAGGCGCTGACCCGCCTCAACCCGACGCGGTATCAGATTTTTCGGACAGCGTGGCTTTTTTGCGACCGTCGGATTGCGGATCGGTGTTTTCCTTTGTCATATCAGCATCGCCTTTCGCCCGGGCGCGCGCCTGCTGCTTGCGGCGCATCAGATTGTCGCGCAGTGCCTGGGCCAGCTTCTGCTTCTTGTCGTCCATCCGCATCCCTCGATTGTCGCCCAACCGCACATGACACAAACAGGAAAAGGTCATATCCGCGTCACGGGGCCGTCACGCCAGCGTCACAGGCCGTCAGTATAGTCCGCGCATTCTTACCGGAGAATGACCCATGGCCGCCATTGCCGTCATCATGATCGGTGTCACCGTCGCCCTGATCGTCCCGCCGGCGGTCAAGCTGTTCTGCCGCGCCGTCGACCGCCACCTGGACGAGGCTTTCGACGCCGATCTGCGCTGGTTCTAGGCCCTTCGCAAAGGGTTGGGCAACCGTATCCTGGCCCCATCCGTGCCCTGTACGGACCGTCGTAAATTTCCCTCACATCCCTGCTTGCATGCCCCGCCCTGCTGTGGCATGTTCCGCCCGCTTTCGGGGGGATGCCTCCCCTTCAGGGCCAGCCGGCACAGCGCCGCCGCCCTCCGGATGCTGCGGTAGCTCAGTGGTAGAGCACTCCATTGGTAATGGAGAGGTCGACAGTTCAATCCTGTCTCGCAGCACCATTCTTCCTTAGAAAATCCTTGGCTTGTGGCAAATCTGCTAATTTGGCGGATTGTGCAAATGGATGCAGAACACTGCGCATTTATGCGGGGGTTCTGGGGGAAAGCTGGGGAAAAACCCAGCCATCACCCAAAATTTCCGTCACCCCCGGGCTTGACCCGGGGGTCCAGAGGTGGTGCTCAGCTTCTAGCGTTACAGAACGCGGCCCCTGGATTGCCGGGTCAAGCCCGGCAATGACAGTTTAGTGGTTACGCCTCACCCCGCCTTGGAATATTTGCCGGTGAGCTGCGGCGTGTAGGGGCCGTCCAGACCCTTCTCCTTGTGTTCCAGGCGGGTATCGCGGCCCCAGGTCCGCTTCAGGTCGTCCTGCACCTTGAAGGCCAGCCGGCCCATGCCTTCGACTTCCAGCTCCACCTTGTCGCCATCCTGCAGTGAGGACAGGCCGCGATGGTTGGTGCCGGTGGCCAGGATGTCGCCCGGCTCCAGCGTCTGCACGGAGCTCATCCATTCGATGCAGGTCGGAATGTCATGCGCCATGTCGCTGGTGTTGAAATCCTGCTTCACCGTGCCGTTCACCCACAGCCGCACGCGCAGATTCTGCGGGTCGGGCACCTCGTCCGCCGTCACCAGGAACGGGCCGATGGGCGCGAAGGTGGCGCGTGACTTCACCTGGAAGAAGCTGTTGTTGGGCGCCGGCAGCCCGCGCGCCGAGCCATCGATGAAGTTCATGTAGCCGAAGATATAGTCCTTCGCCTTTTGCGCCGGCACGTTGCTGGCGCGCTTGCCGATGACCAGCGCCAGCTCCGCCTCGCCCTCGAACACATGGGCCGGCACGTCCGGCAGCACCATCGTGTCGCCCTGGCCGATGACGGCGCTGGGCGTCTTCTGGAAGGCGTTGATGACCGGCTTCTCGGTCAGCGTGCCATCCTCCATGTAGTTCACTGCCATGCAGACGATGGCGCCGGGACGCGGCAGCGGCGGGCGGATACGCACGCTGGCCAGCGGAATGCCCTTGCCCTCGGCGGCAGCCTTTTCCAGCTTGCCGCGATAGCTGTCGAACCGCTCGATCAGCCCGCGCATCACATCATTGGGGCCGGTGCGCGGAATATCCGCCAGCAACTCGGTCACATCGACCACCTCGTCTCCGCGCAGCACGCCCACGCGGAAATCGTCGAAATGCAGCAGTTTCATCCCATGCCTCGTCTGGTTTTTATCGGAAGGCCGCGCGGCCAGGACTGGCCTGCGGCGTCAGGAGTAAGGTTTCCGAAGGGGATAGTACGCCTCCGCCCGATGCCCGCAATGGCTGTTGCATCCCGCCGCGTGATTCTTTTATGTTACGTTATAACATATTATTTCAGGGGCATTTTCTAATGAACTTCCACAGTTTGCGCTCGGGCGTCAGCCTGCTGGCGCTGATGGCCATGCCGTTTTCCGCCGCTCCCCTCGCCGCCCAGCAGGCAGAGCCCGTCACCCTGCAGCCTGTGGTGATCGAGATCGCCCCGCTGAAGAGCACGCAGGAGGAGCTGGTAGAGGGCAGCGCCGTGCTGGCCGGCGACGATCTGGAACGCCGCCGCGCCCCGACACTGGGCGAGACGCTGGCGCGCACGCCGGGTGTCGCCAACAGCGATTTTGGCCCCGGTGCCGGGCGTCCTGTGATCCGTGGCCAGGGTGCGGCGCGCGTGCGCGTCCTGCAGAACGGGCTGGACAGCTTCGACGCTTCCACCGCCAGCCCGGACCATGCCGTCGTCACCCCGATGGACTCGGCGGAGCGGGTGGAAGTGCTGCGCGGCCCGGCCGCCCTGCTCTATGGCAGTTCGGCGGTTGGTGGCGTGGTCAGCGTCACCGACGGGCGCATCCCGATGCACCGGCCGAAGGATCTGGTCGAGGGCATGGCGCGCCTCGGCTTCTCCACCGGATCGAGCGCGCTGGAAGGCTTCGGTTCGGCCAGCCTGGCGGCGGGCAACAATGTCGTGCTGCATCTGGAAGGCTTCAGCAGCGATGCCAGCGACTACCGGGTGAACGGCTTCGCCAGCGAGGAAGCGCGCGAGGAGGGGCTGAAGGGCAAGGTCGAGAACAGCGCGGTCGAGCGCTCGGGCGGCTCGGTCGGCGCCAGCTATCTGGGCGAGCACGGCTATGCCGGCTTCGCGGTCAGCGGCTATTCCAGCCTGTATGGCATTCCGGGCGGCCATGAACATGAACATGAAGAAGGCGAAGAGGAGGAGGAAGATCACGATCACGAGCATGGCGGCGTGCGCATCGACATGCAGCAGACCCGCTATGATACGCGTTTCGGCCTGTACGAGCCGCTGCCTTTCCTGGAAGAGGCCAGCCTGCGCCTGGGCCATGCCGATTACCGCCATCTGGAACTGGAGGGCGACGAGGTTGGCACGATCTTCGAGAATCGCGGCTGGGAGGGGCGGCTCGACCTGACGCACAAGCCGATCTTCGGCCTGCAGGGCGTGTTCGGCGTGCAGGCCAGCCGCCGTGACTTCCAGGCGGTCGGCGAGGAAGCCTTCGTCCCGCCGACGATCACCGACAATGCAGCACTCTTTCTGGTCGAACGCTACGAGACCGGCCCCTGGCAATTCACCGGCGGCGGCCGGCTGGAGACCCAGACGGTGGAGGCCGACGGGCTGGGGCTGGAGCGCGACTTCACCGCGGTCAGCGTTTCCGCTGGCGCCAGCTACCGGCTGTCCACGGACTATACCGTCGGTGTCTCGCTGTCGCGTACCGAGCGCGCGCCGAACGCCGAGGAGCTGTTCTCCGACGGGCCGCATCTGGCGACCGATTCCTACGAGATCGGCAATACCGAACTCGGCAAGGAGGAGGCGCTACACGCCGAGCTGTCGCTGCGCAAAGTGCGTGGCCCTGTGACCGGCGCGGTCAATCTGTTCGCCACGCGCTACCGCGATTACATCTTCCGCGACTTCACCGGCGGCGAGCGTGACGGGCTGCAGGAACTGCGCTACCGCCAGACCGACGCCGACTTCCACGGCTTCGAGGTGGAAGCCGCCTGGACCTTCCTGGACCGGCCCGGCCTCGCGCTGAGCCTGGATGGATC
Organism: Oceanibaculum sp.; assembly: GCF_022449305.1. Lineage (NCBI taxonomy): Bacteria > Pseudomonadati > Pseudomonadota > Alphaproteobacteria > Rhodospirillales > Oceanibaculaceae > Oceanibaculum > Oceanibaculum sp. The sequence continues at coordinate 32,341 of NZ_JAKUSO010000018.1, forward strand.
GCTCGATTATGTGCGGGCGGAGAACCGGGAGACCGGCGAGGACCTGCCGCTGATACCGCCGCTGGGCTACACCATCGGCATCAATGCCTACACCAACCATGTCGATTACCGGCTGGAGCTGGCGGGCGCTGCCGAGCAGGACCGCACCGGCGCCAACGAAACCGAGACGGACGGCTATGCCTTCCTGAACGCCTCGCTGGCTTTCCGGCCGATCGCCGGCAACGACGATTTCGTGCTGCATGTGCAGGGCCGCAACCTCACCGATTCGGAAGGGCGCAACCATATCTCCCTGCTGAAGGACGAAGCGCCCCTGCGCGGCCGGGAATTGCGGGTGGTCGGAACCGTCAGGTTCTGATCGGTCCAGTGTCAGCCTTGCCGTCACCCCTTGGCGGCAAGGCCCAGACCGCGGCACCGACCAGCGCTGCCGCCAGCGGCGCCAGCGCCTGCTCCTCATCCATCGCATGCAGGGTGGCCGCACTCACAAGGCACCACAGGACCGGAACGGCCAAGGCAAGGCCGGACAGCAGGCCACGCGGCATCAGGCAGAGCAGGCCCAGCGTGGCGATGGCGGTTGGGTCAGGCGCGAGGCCGGCAAGCTCCGCCTGCGCCAGCGGTCGCCCGAAGACCAGCGGCAGCAGCGGATGCAGGAAAAACCCGTAGGCGTATAGCCCGGTACCAGCCCATTCCCGGAGGCGCCAGTGCGAAACGCCGGGAAAAACAGTTCCTCGCGCCGCCAGCAGAAGCAGTATCAGAGTCTCAGCGACGAACACCGGCATCACATAGGGGGCCGCCCAGTTGATGCTGGCATAGCGCTGCCAGAAGAACAGCAGCCCTACCGCGATCCAGCCCGCCGCCAGCAAGGCGAGGCCAAGCCGGCCGGCCCGGGGCGATCCGCGCAGGGCCAGCAGCGTAATACCAAACCCCAGCAGAAGGATCAGCGGCTGGACAGGCCACAGCGCCGCATTATGCAGTTCGAACAGCCGCCAATAGGCGCGCGGCGCGAACAGGATGAAATCCTCCAGCCGATAGCTCGACCAGTCGGCCATCAGATATCCCGGATATGGGCGGCGATGCGTTCGCGGAACTTCTTATCCGGCAGGGGGTCGGAGGCCGCCTGCATATTCTCGCGCGCATGGTGCGGCTTGGTGGTCGCCGGGATCGCCACGGTAACGGCGGGATGCGCCAGGATGAATTTCAGGATCAGCTGCGCCCAGGTTTCCGCCCCGACCTCTGCCGCCCAGCCCGGCAGCTTCTCGCGCTCCAGCCGCCGGGTCAGCGCGCCCTGCCGGAACGGCCGGTTCACGATAACGCCGATGCCGCGTTCCCGCGCCAGCGGCAGGATGCGCTGCTCGACCTCACGGTCCAGCGGGTTGTAGCTGATCTGCACGAAATCCAGCGGCTCGCTCGCCATCACCCGCTCGAACAGATCGTGCCGGCGGCCCTCCGAGGTGGTGATGCCGACATAGCGGATTTCCCTCGCCGCCTTCATCGCCTGCAGCGTCTCCAGATGCGCCTCCCAGCTCAGCAGATTATGCACCTGCATCAGCTCGAAGCGCGGCACGTTCCACAGCCGGCGCGAGCGGTTCACCTGCGCCCGGCCTTCCGCGCCATCGGATATCCAGACCTTGTCGGCGGAGAACAGCGTCTTCGGCCTTCCCAGCTTTTCCAGACCATAGCCGATCACCGACTGGGCGGAGCCATACATCGGCGAGGAATCGATGACCCGCCCGCCGGCTTTGAAGAAGGCCTCCATCACCGCCGCGCATTCGTCGCGCAGCACGGGGTCCTCGCCGACATTGAAGGTGATCCAGGTGCCAAGCCCGACAGCGGGGATCAGCTCCCCGCTCGACGGCACCGGCCGCATCAAGGGGCCCGACTGCTGCGCCATGAGGCCGTGCACGGGAAGCCCGGCCAGCGCAGCCGTGGCGGCGGCGCCCTTCAGAATGCTGCGTCTGGAGGATGTCATGGACACTCCTTTCATCATCGCTTCTCCCTCCTATTCCCTAGATGGGGCAAGGAGAGGGCAGGCAAAGGGCCTATCCGGAAGGACATCACAGCCATTCATCGATTTACGGTTGATAGGCGGCAAAAAATCCCATAATGTCCGCTTGTCATTAAGCAATGCAGTTTTTCGACACAAAACACACATCCATTTTGTGCCGATATATTGCTTGGTGTCGTTTTGCTGAACCAATTCCAACTCGACTCGACCGCGATGCACCCATCCGGTCGAGTTTTTTTATGTGCATTTTCAAGAAGATAGAGCCTTACGGGCCGTTGTAGTGCACGCGCCCGAAGCCGCTGACGTCATAGCCGCCAAGCTGTGCTGCCCGGTCCGCGAAGTCCGGCGTACGGCAGAAGCTGAAGAAGGCCTGCACCGGCTCCGAAAACCAGCTCCGCCGCCAGACCGCGAGATCGAAGCGTTCACGCACCAGCGGCACAAAGCCCAGCCGGTACTGCGCCGCCACCGATGCCAGGCCGAGGCCGGCATCGGCCTGCCCTTCCAGCACCGCCAGCGCCACATCCTGTTCGCTGCGCGCCGGGCGCAGCCGTTCATAGGCATCGGGTGCCAGCCCCGCCTCCGCCGCCAGCCGCTCGAACAGCAGCTGCGTGCCTGCTTCCGGCTGGCGTGGCACGGTGCGGCAGCCTGCCAGGTCCGCGATGCCGGCGATTTTCCCTGGATTGCCGGCGGGCACGATCAGCCCGCGTTCACGCCAGGCCCATTCCATCAGAACCACCGGCATGGCGGGCATCCGCGCCTCGATCAGGTGGCGGTTCCAGCCCTCCGCTTCCGGTGTCGGCACATGCATGCCGCACAGCACGCCCTCGCGCCGGGCAAAGCGATCGAACCCGTCCAGGCTGCCATCGAAGAAGGAGGCCATGCCGGAGCCCGATTCGCGCAAGGCCCAGTCCAGCAGCGGGTCGTGGCTGCCCAGCGCCACCACCGGCGGGTCCGGCAGCGCCAGCCCATCATCGCCCAACTCCGTCCGGCGCGACAGCCAGGCGATCACCAGCGCCTTGGGAAACAGCAGCTTGCCGGTGACCCGGGTGAAGGGCACCTCGTTGGCGGCCGCCATCTCGTAAATCTTGCGCTCCTTCACGCGCAGGATATCGGCCAGCTCCTTGGTGGTCAGGAAATCGAGCGGTTCGACGATCTTCATGCGGCTCCGGCGGTTGCGGGCAAGGAAGTCTATTTATGCGCTATCCGGGCAGCGGGATAAACTCCGTCTCGCCCGGCACCGGCTTGAAGCGGCCGGACTTCCAGTCCTCCTTGGCCTGCTCGATACGCTCCTTGCTGGAGGAAACGAAGTTCCACCAGATATGGCGCGGCCCCTCCATGGTGGCGCCGCCCAGGAACATCAGCCGGCTGGCCTGCACGGCGCGCACCGATATCCGGTCGCCCGGCCGGAACAGCAGCAGTGCGGGCGCGGCGAACCGGTCTCCGGCGATCTCCACCTCGCCCTCGGCCAGATAGATGGCACGTTCCTCATAATCGGCATCCAGCGGCACGGTGGCGCCGGCGGCCAGCTGCACCTCGGCATAGAACCAGTCGGACAGCATGCCGACCGGCGATTCCGCACCGAAGGCCTTGCCCGCGATCACCCGCGCCTCGATGCCGCCATCGCTGACGAGGGGCAGGCTGTCGGCGGCAAAATGCTGGAAGGAGGGCGCGACCTCCTCGCTGTCCCTCGGCAGGGCGATCCAGCTCTGGATGCCGAACAGGCCGCTGCCGCTGGCGCGCACCGCATCGGATGTGCGCTCGGAATGGGCGATGCCACTGCCTGCCGTCATCAGGTTCATGGCACCGGGGCGGATTTCCAGCGTATTGCCCTCGCTGTCGCGATGCATGATTGCGCCATCGAACAGGTAGGTGACGGTGGCGAGGCCAATATGCGGATGCGGGCGGACATCGATGCCGGTACCCGCCTTGAACAAGGCCGGGCCCATCTGGTCGAAGAAGATGAAGGGCCCGACCATCTGGCGCTTGCCATGCGGCAGCGCGCGCCGCACCTCGAAGCCGCCCAGATCGCGGGCGCGCGGCACGATCACCAGCTCCAGCGCGTCGCAGGATTGCTTGTCGCCCAGCACCGGGTCCTGTGCGTTCTGCCAGCTCATCCGCCTATCCTTCCTTATCCGGTCCGGTATCGATGATCTTCGCTGACCGGCGGAACGGCAAGCGAGAAGACCTCACCCCACGATATTGAAGCCGCCATCGACATAGTGAATACCGCCGGTCATCGCCTTCGCACCGTCGCCGACCAGGAAGGCAGCCAGCGCGCCAACATCCTCGATGGTCACCAGTGCATGCTGCGGTGCCTTTGCAGCCGCGCGGTCCAGCAGCTCGTCGAACCGGTCGAGGCCGGAGGCCGCGCGCGTGCGCAGCGGGCCGGGCGACAGCGCATGCACGCGGATGCCCGACCGGCCCAGCTCCGCCGCCATGTAGCGCGCGGAGGATTCCAGCGCCGCCTTCACCGGCCCCATCATGTTGTAATGCTCGACCACCTTCTCGGCGCCGAAGAAGCTGACGGTCAGCAGCGTGCCGCCGTCACGCATCAGCGGTTCGGCGAGGCGGGCGCAGCGGATGAAGGAATGGCAGGAGACATCCATTGCCATGGCGAAACCGTCGCGTGAGCTGTCGGTGACGCGGCCATGCAGATCCTCGCGCGGCGCATAGGCGATGGAATGCAGCACGAAATCGAGGCTGCCCCAGCGCCGGCCGATCTCCGCGAACACCGCTTCCAGCTGGCCCTCCTCGCGCACGTCACAGGGCAGGTAAATATCCGCCCCCAGCGCCTCGGCCAGCGGGGCGGTGAAGTCGCGCGTGCGGTCGTTCAGATAGGTCAGGGCGATGTCTGCGCCGGCCGCCCGGAAGGCGGCGGCGCAGCCATAGGCGATGGAACTGTCGTTCGCCACCCCCAGCACCAGGCCGCGCTTGCCAGCCAGACTTCCCTTGCCATTCGGTTCCGTCATCAGATCGCCCCTCCTGTTCCGTCAGAGAAGGGTAGCAGACTCATCCGACCGAATGATGACGCAAGGCCGAGAATCAGGATTCCGGATGTTCAGCGCGTATCCGCATGATCTCCGGCAGGGCATCCACGAAGACCGGCACCAGCGACGGATCGAACTGCCTGCCGGACTGGTCCTTCACATAGGCCACCGCATCCTCGACCGGCCAGGCCTTCTTGTAGGGCCGCACAGAGGTCAGCGCGTCGAACACATCCGCCATCGCCGCGATCCGGCCTTCCATCGGAATAGCCTCGCCGGCAAGGCCGTTCGGATAGCCGGTGCCGTCCCATTTCTCGTGATGGCTGAGCGCGATCGAGCGGCCCAGCACCAGCAGGTCGGTATCGCTGTCCGCCAGGATCTCGGCGCCGATATCGACATGGGTCTTCATAATCTCCCATTCCTCGGGCGTCAGCTTGCCGGGCTTCAGCAGGATATGATCGGGAACGCCGATCTTGCCGATATCGTGCATCGGGCTGGCATGCAGCATCAGCTCGCAATCCTCCTCCGACCAGCCGACGCGTTGGGCCAGCAGGGCCGATATCTTGCTCATCCGCAGGATATGGTTGCCGGTCTCGTTATCCCTGTATTCCGCGGCACGGCCCAGCCGGCGGACCACCTGCAGGCGGGTGCGGTGCAGCTTGGCGGTGCGTTCGCGCACCATCTCCTGCAGCATCTTGCGATGCTCGAAGGCCATCCGCTGCGCCATGCACGCTTCCAGCAGGTTGCGCACGCGCGCCATCAGTTCCGCCCGCTCGAACGGCTTGGTGACATAGTCCCTGGCACCAGCCTTGAAGGCACGCAGCATGAATTCCTGCGAGGATTGCGCCGTCAGCACGATGATCGGCGGCAGCATCGGGTCTTCAAGCGCGTTCAGCGCCGCCATGACCTTATAGCCGTCCATCTGCGGCATATTGATGTCCAGCAGGATCAGGCCGGGACGGTGCTGCCGATAGGCCTCCACCACCTCAGACGGTTTATCCAGCAGCACCAGATTGGTGTAACCCTCCATGCCGAGCATCTTCTGCAGAAGCTTCAGGTTGGTCGGCTCGTCATCGACGGCCAGGATCGGCATCGACATCAGATCCGGTATCATCATCACACGCTCCTGTTCCGGCCAAGCCGGCCATTCAACGCTTCCAGCAACAGCCGGATATCGATGGGTTTCGTCAGATACTCTTCAAAGCCGGCCCCCTTGCCCCGCTCGACATCCTTTTCCATCGCCGCCGCAGACAGGGCGAGGACGGGAATTTCCCTGGTTGCCGGGTCGGCCTTCAGCCGCGCCAGTACTTCCAGCCCGTTCATGCCGGGCATGTTGATGTCGAGCAGGATCACATCGGGCAGATGCACCTGCGCCAGATCGAGCCCGAGCGCGCCATGATAAGCCTCCAGCAGCGTTACCTGAGGATGTTTCGCCAGCGCCTGCCGTACCAGCTTCAGATTGGCGGGGTTATCCTCGATATAGAGCACCGTGCCGGCAGACAAAGCCCTGTTATGGCGCTGCTTTTCCCCGGCCGCCGGCACAGGCTTCTGCAACGGCTTCTCCGCCATCGGCAATTCGACCCAGAAGGTCGTGCCGGCCCCGACCCGGCTATCGACGCCGATGTGCCCGCCCATGCCCTCGATCAGTCGCTTGGCAATCACCAGGCCGATGCCGGTGCCTTCGATCTCGCTGTTCTCCGCCCCCAGCCGGTTGAAGGGGGTAAACAGCTGATCCAGCTTTTCCGACGGAATGCCGTTGCCGGTATCCGCCACGGAAATCCGGACCATGCCATCGCCGCGCGGCAGCGCCGTCACCACGATGCTGCCTGACTGACGGTTATATTTCACGGCGTTGCTCAACAGATTGACCAGCACCTGGTTAAGACGGGTGCGGTCGCCGCGCACGGCGATGGCGGAAGGCTTGCGTGCGAACTGCACGGCGATGTCGCGATTTGCCGCCAGCGGCGTCACCAGCCCTCCGCTCTCCGCGAACAGCTCGGCAAGGCCGACATCCTCAATGGAGAGCTCGATCCGCCCGGATTCGATCCGTGCCAGATCGAGAATTTCGTTGATGAGCTGCAGGAGGTGCTGGCCGGAACGCCGGATCGTCCGCACGCTGTCCAGCTGGTCCTCGCTCAGCCCCTCGTCGATCTCAAGAACCTGGGCGAACCCCATAATCGCATTCAGCGGGGTACGCAGCTCGTGGCTCATGCTGGACAGGAAGTCGGACTTCGCACGGCTGGCGGCCTCGGCCTGCTCCTTCGCCTGGACCATGTCCGTGACATCCTGGACGATACCGACCGCGAACCTCGAGGCTCCGTCGGGACCTGGCTCGAAGCGCGCCCGTTCGTGCACATGGCGCACCGCGCCATCGGGCCGTACGATGCGATGTACCATGTCGTAGGTGCCGGTTTCCCTGGCCGTGGCGATGTGACGCTTCAGGGCATCAAGATCGTCGGGATGCACCATGTCGTAGAAATTCGCGATGGTGGGCCGGAAGACAGCAGGGTCCTGGCCGAAAATCTCGTACACCATCGGCGACCAATGGATCGAGCCGTCCGTGCCGGCGATCTCCCAATTGCCGAGACGGGCGATCTCCTGTGCCTGACGTAACAGGCCGCGCTCTTTCTGCAGCGTCCTTTCAACCTCTTTCCGTTCGGTTATATCGCGCAGCACACCGACGAAGTGCGGATCATCGCCAATCCTGATCTCGGTCACCGTGATTTCCAGCGGCAGCACGGTGCCATCCTTGCGCTTTCCGGATAATTCCAGCGACCGGCCGATGATTCTGTTCTTCCCGGTTTCGGCATAGCGACGCAGGTAATTGTCATGGTTCCGGCCATGGGTTTCCGGCATCAGGATGCTGATATTCGCGCCGAGCAGTTCCTCCTGTGCATAGCCGAAAATCCGCTGCATCGCCGGGTTCAGCTCGACAATTTCCCCCTGCCTGTCGATGACCACGACCCCAGAGACCACCGAATCGACGATGTTCTTGTAGAAGCGGAGCGTGTGCTCAAAGCCCGTGCCTTGGCCCCCTTGCTGCAATGCCCCTGAGGGATGTGAGGGATGCCGCTGCGCATGCGGGTGAACATGGTCGCCTGGAAATGACATCGGGGTTGTGCCTGCCTATCTTTGATAAAATGCAAATTAAAAGTCAGGCATTAAAAATCGATTAAGCCCGCAGCCGATTACCGCTGACCTGTCGGAAATTCGTTTGGCAAAGCACACCGCCCTCACTAAGGTGCGCGGGCGTTTGCGGGGAAAAACGGTCTTGACCAAGGGCTTGCAGAACAGAACGGCACGGGCCGAGCAGTCGTGGCGGTTGCTGACCGCCGCGTTGCTGGTCGTGACGCTGTTCGCCCAGTCGCTGCTGCCGTTCTTCTATGCCGCCGAGGCCAGAGCCAGCCAGATCGAGGGTAAGGCGCAGACCTTCATGGTCTGTACCGCCGAGGGCTACAAGCTCATCCGGGCCGGCGATGCGACTGACCCCGGCGACAGCGGGCAGGTTCTGCATTGCCCGCTCTGCCTCGGCGCGCAGCAGCTCACGATCCTGCCCCCGCCAGCCCCGAACACCCTTCCCGCCCTCAGCGAAACCGCGCTGCGGCTGCGCCCGGCCCCGGATGCCGGCCGCCCTGCCGGAATTGTGCTGCGCTGGCCGGAAGCCCGCGCCCCACCCGCCATCGTCTGATCGACCTGAAAACCACAACAAGGCGCCGGCTTCGATAAAGCCGCGCGCTGTCGATCCCATACGATGGAGTTAATCCTCATGCGTAACGCATTCCGCGTCGCGGCCCTGTGTGCCGCGACCGCTGCCGGCATTTCGGCGGCTTCCGCCCCCGCCGGCGCTCATGCCGTGGTGGAGCCGAAGCAGGCCCCCGCCGGCAGCTACCAGAAGGTCACCGTCCGCATCACCCATGGCTGTGACGGTGCGGCGACCAACAAGGTCATCGTCGTGCTGCCCGAGGGCATCCTGACCGCCCGCCCGCAGGCCAAGCCGGGCTGGCAGGTCGAGTTCCTGAAGGAGAAGCTGGCCGAGCCGGTGCCTGCCGGCCACGGCAAGATGCTGTCCGAGCGGATCGTCCAGGTGATCTGGAGCGGCAACAGCCTGCCGGACTGGCAGTTCGACGAATTCGCCCTGTCGCTGAAGCTGCCGGCGGGTGCAGCCGGCACCGTCCTGCCCTTCGTGACCGTGCAGGAATGCGATGGCGGCAAGTCCTGGCCCTGGAGCGCCGAACCGGGCACCCACACCCATTCGCATGGCCCGGGCATGGATATGGGCCCCGCCCCCGTGCTGCGCCTGACGGAAGGAAAGTAAGACCATGAACCGCACTTACCACAGCCTCCTCCTGGCCGGCGTGATGACGCTCGCTGGGACGGAAACCTTCGCCCAGACCCAGGGCCAGACCCAGACCCTCTCGCCGATCCGCATCGAGGTTCCCGCACCGGCCCAGAGCCTGACGCAGCCGACGGCGGAACAGGCGAAGCAGAAGATCGAGCAGGTGCCCGGCGGCGTCGATCTGGTGCCCGCCGAGGAATTCCGCGACGGCCGCGCCGCCACGCTGAAGGACGCGCTGGACTATGTGCCCGGCGTGTTCATCCAGCCCAAGTTCGGCGAGGATTCCCGCCTGTCGATCCGGGGCTCCGGCCTGGCCCGCAACTTCCACCTGCGCGGTGTGAAGCTGCTGCAGGACGGCGTGCCGGTCAGCCTGGCCGATGGCAGCGGCGACTTCCAGGAGATCGACCCGCTGAACATCGACTATATCGAGGTGTTCAAGGGGGCCAACGCGCTGCGCTATGGCTCGACGGCGCTGGGCGGGGCAATCAATGTCCACACCCCCACCGGCCGCGACCTTGACGGTGTGCTGACCCGTGCCGAGATCGGCAGCGACGGCTATCGCCGCGGCCAGATTGCCGGCGGCCAGCATGGCGCGGACTGGGATGCCTATGCCACTGTCACCACCATCCAGCAGGACGGCTACCGCGACCATACGGAGCAGAACAACCTGCGCTTCAACAGCAATATCGGCCTGCGCCTGTCGGACCGGGCCGAGACCCGCTTCTTCATCGCCTATAACGATATCGACCAGCAGATCGCCGGTTCGGTCTCGCGAGACCAGGCGCTGAACGATCCCCGGCGTGCCGCCGCCGGCAATCTGGCGCTGGACTACAAGCGGGACATCGAATCGATCCGCCTGGGCAACCGCACCTCCATCGCGCTGGCCGACGGCACGGCCAGCTTCGGCGGTTATTTCGTCAGCCGCGAGCTGATCCACCCGATCTTCCAGGTGCTGGACAATACGGTGCTGGATTACGGCGTGTTCGGCGAGTATGAGACCGAAGGCCAGGCCTTCGGCATGAAGCAGGATTATGTGCTGGGCCTGCAGCTGGGCCGGGGCACCACCGACAATCTGCGTTATACGAACGTCTCCGGACAGAAGGGCGCGCTGCGCTACCAGTCTGAGGACACCTCGCAGAATGCCGACCTGTATGGCGAGGCCCGCACCTGGGTACGCTCCGACCTTGCCGTCATCCTGGCGGCACAGGCCGGCTACGGCACCCGCGAGGTGGAGGACAAGTTCCTCTCCGACGGCGATGCCAGCTTCGACAAGAGCTTCACCAGCTTCAACCCGCGCCTCGGCCTGCTGTGGCAGGCGGCGCCGAACTGGCAGCTCTTCGGCAATCTGTCGCGCAGCACGGAACTGCCGACGCTGAGCGACCTGAGCCCGACCGCGACCGCCCCCATCGGCAATGTCGATCCGCAGACCGCCGTGACACTGGAGATCGGCACGCGCGGCAGCCAGGGCCGCTTCACCTGGGATGTCGCGGTCTATCGCGCCTGGATGAAGGATGAAATCCAGTATTTCACCGCCGCCAACGGGCAGAGCTACGCCCAGAACGCCGACAGCACTATCCATCAGGGGCTGGAGCTGGGGCTGGATGTGCGGCTGCTGGACGATCTGTTCACCGCCACCGGCGGCGACAGCCTGACCCTGCGGCAGGCCTATACCTTCAGCGACTTCCGCTTCGACGGCGATGCGGTCTATGGCGACAACAAGCTGCCGGGCGCGCCGCGTCACTTCTACCGGGCGGAGCTGCGCTACGACCATCCGGCGGGTTTCTATGCCGGTCCGAACGTCGAATGGGTGCCGGAAGCCTATTACGTCGATAACGCCAACACGACCGAGACCGCATCCTACGCGCTGCTCGGCCTGAAGGCGGGCTACAACGACCCGGCCGGCTGGTCGCTGTTCATTGACGGCCGCAACCTGACCGACGAGCGCTATATCGCCTCGGCCAGCGTTTCGACCACAGCCACCCCGGCCTCGGCGGTGTTCGAACCTGGCTTCGGCCGGGCCGTCTATGCCGGCGTGCAGGTGCGCTGGTAACTCTGCCATGCTTCGGCCGTCCCCGAATTACCGGGGGCGGCCAAGCCTCTATGGTGAGACGGATTTTCCCGCTACAGTCCGCCTCCCATGCTTTCCGATCTTTCGTCTCACGCGCCCGAAATCCTGATTGTCGCCGCCGTCTTCCTGCTGGCCGGCGCGGTGAAGGGCGTCATTGGCATGGGGCTGCCGACCATCGCGCTGGGTCTGCTGACCGCGACGGTCGGCCTTGAGACCGCGATGGCGCTGATCCTGGCGCCGGCCATCATCACCAATATCTGGCAGGGCTTTGTCGGCGCCCATGTGCGCGAAGTGTTCAGCCGGCTCTGGCCCTTCTTCTTGCCGGCGACGCTGACCATCTGGCTGGGCGTAGCGCTGGCGCAGATCTGGCCGGCGGCGCTGCCAGTCGCCCTGCTGGGCGGCGTGCTGATCGCCTATGGCGTGCTGGGCCTCGCGAAGCCTGCCCTGCACCTGCCGCAGCGCCATGACCGCTGGGTGGCGCCGCTGGCCGGCGCGCTGAACGGCATCTTCTCCGGCCTGACCGCCACTTTCGTGATTCCAGGACTGCTGTATCTTCAGGCGCAGAATCTGAACCGTGACCAGATGGTCCGCGCGCTCGGCCAGCTGTTCGTGCTGTCCACCGCGATGCTGGCCCTGGCACTCGCCTTCTTCGGCAGGTTGCCGCCGGAGGCCAGCCTTGCCTCGCTGCTGTCCGTCCTCCCCGCGATTGCCGGCATGGTGGCGGGCAGCTGGCTGCGCCGCCGCCTGTCTGAGGCCGCCTTCCGCCGGGTGTTCTTCACAGCGCTGATTGCCCTTGGCGCCTACCTGCTGCTGCCGGTCCTGTTCTAGCTCCTCTGGCCCGAGGTCTGGACCCGGCAGGCTGGGATGCGTAGAACAGGGGCATGACATCCAAGACTGACCTGTTCCCGATGCCGCCCGCGCAACACACCGCCGAGGGCGACATCCGCCATGTCGGCGTCGAGCTGGAGATGGGCGATATCGACATCGACAGCCTGTCCCGGCTGGTGGCCGACCATGTCGGCGGCACGGTCGAGAAGCGCAGCCGCTATGTCCATACCGTCACTGGCGACCCTGCCGGCGACTGGGAGGTGGAGCTGGATTTCGCCTATCTGAAGAACAAGACCGAGGCCCCCGCCGACGATCTGGGCGAGCTGGCCGAGGATATATTGCGCTTCGGGGCGGAACAGATCGTGCCGCTGGAGATCGTCAGCCCGCCGCTGCCGATCGACCGTTTGCCGGAAGTGAACGAGCTGATCGACCGGCTGCGTGAGGCTGGCGCCAGCGGCACCGGCGGCGGCCTGTCCTATGCCTTCGGCCTGCATCTGAACCCGGAGACTCCGGCAACCGATGCGGCGACGATCACGCACCACCTGCAGGCCTTCCTGTGCCTATTCGACTGGCTGAAGAAGCGCGCCAAGGTGGATATGACGCGCCGGCTGACGGCCTATATCGCCGCCTATCCGGCGGATTATGTGCGCCTCGTCGTCGATCCCGCCTATACGCCGGGCGAGGCCGACCTGATCGACGATTACCTGGCATTCAACCCGTCACGGAACCGCGCGCTCGACATGCTGCCGCTGTTTGCGCATCTGGACGAGAAGCGGGTGCGCGCCAAGGTGGCGGACAAGCGCGTGAGGAGCAGGCCGACCTATCACTACCGCCTGCCCAATTGCGAGATCGACCGGCCCGGCTGGGGCATTCACGAGGCCTGGGCCGACTGGGTCATGCTGGAGCGGGTGGCCGCCGAGCCGGAGAAACTTGCCGCCCTGTGCAGCCTCTTCCAAACCTATCTCGACGAACCCTTCGCCCTGTTCAACGAGGGCTGGGCGGAACGTGTGGACCGGTGGCTGGGCGAACACTTTCCCCGCTGATCGCCGTCACCGGCCCACGGCGTGGCGGCAAGGCGCCGCGCCTGCTGGTGCATCTGGCGATCCTGCTGGCCGGCGGCCGGCCCGTTCACCTGCGCCCGGGCGGCCCGCACAGCCATGACATGACCGGCTATGACGGCGTGGTCATCACCGGCGGCCACGATATCGACCCGGTGCTCTATGCCAGCCAGTCCGAGGTCGTGCCGAAATACGACAGCGAGCGGGACAAGCTGGAATCCGACGTGATCGACGATGCGCTGGCGCGCGGCCTGCCGCTGCTGGGCATCTGCCGGGGGGCGCAGCTGCTGAATGTCCGGCTGGGCGGCACACTGTTCCAGGAGCTGCGCTCGCGCCGCAAGCAGACCTCCAACCGCTGGACCATCCTGCCGCTGAAGACCCTGCTGATCGAGGCCGACAGCTGCCTGCGCGAATTGCTGCGCAGCCAGCGCGTGAAGATCAACAGCCTGCACAATCAGGGCATCGATGTGCTGGGCGACGGGCTGATCGTCTCCGGCCGCGACCTTGACGGTATCGTGCAGGGCATTGAGGCGCCCGGCCAGCGCTTCCTGATCGGCGTGCAATGGCACCCGGAGTTCCTGATCTTCCAGACCCGCCAGCGCCGGCTGTTCAAGGCGCTGGTGGAGGCGGCGAAAACCCACAGGCAAAACGCTGGCTCGCCGGCGCCTTGCGAGGGCATCGGCTGAACCGCCGGCGCGGGCGCTGCGTATAGAGAGCTGTGTCCCGCCCGAAGCAGACAGGCTGATCATGTCCGAGGAGCTTTCCGAAACCGCTGTCGCCGTGGTGATCGGCGCTGGCGGCGGCATCGGTGCCGCCCTGCTGGACAATCTCCGCCAGCGCGGCGATTTTGCCCGGCTGATCGGCCTTGGTCGGGGAAGCGATCCTGCGCTCGACCTGCTTGATGAGGCCAGCATTGAGAAGGCCGCACAGCATGTTGCGGCCCTTCCCGGCGAACTGCGGTTGCTGTTCGATGCCAGCGGCTTCCTGCATGGGCATGGCTTCCAGCCGGAAAAGAGCTGGCGTGACCTCGACCCCGCGCATCTCGCCCATAATTTTGCGGTAAACGCCATCGGCCCGGCGCTGCTGATGAAGCATTTCCTGCCGCTGCTGCCGCGCAAGGGCAAGGCGGTCTTCGCCACGCTCTCGGCCAAGGTCGGCAGTATTGGCGATAATAATCTCGGCGGCTGGTACGGCTATCGCGCCTCCAAGGCGGCACTGAACCAACTGGTCCATACCGCCGCCATCGAGCTGAAGCGCAGCCGCCCGCAGGCAATCTGCGTGGCGCTGCATCCGGGCACGGTGGATACGCAACTCTCCGCCCCCTTCTCCAAGGCCGGCCTTGCCGTTCGGCCGCCGGAGGAGGCCGCAGCCGACCTGCTGGCGGTGATCGACGGACTGATGCCGGAGCAAACCGGCGGCTTCTTCGATTATCGCGGCGATCCGCTTCCCTGGTAGCACCATGCCGCGCATGCGCAAGAAAGCCGACCTGCCCTCGAAGATTTGTCAGGCCTGCGGCCGTCCCTTCGCCTGGCGCAAGAAATGGCGCACGGTCTGGGAGGAGGTGAAGACCTGCTCCGACCGCTGCAAGGCCGATCTTCGCCAGAAAGCCAGACCATGAGCGGCAGCCTGCGCATCGTGCTGGGCGACCAGCTGAGCCGCGACCTTTCCGCACTCGACGGTCTCGACCCCGCCCGCGACGTGGTGCTGATGGCCGAGGTGGCGGATGAGGCGACCTATGTCCCGCATCACAAGCAGAAGATCGCCTTCATCCTGTCGGCCATGCGGCACTTCGCAGCGGAACTGCGGGCCGAAGGCATCACCGTCGATTATGTGAAACTCGACGATCCGCAGAATACCGGTAGCTTCACCGGCGAGGTAAAGCGCACGGCGGCACGGCACAAGCCGGCGCGGATCGTGGCGACCGAACCAGGCGAATGGCGCGTGCGGCAGGCCATGCGCGGCTGGGCGGATGAGACGGGCCTAACGGTCGATATCCGCGAGGATACACGCTTCTTTGCCAGCCGGCGGCGCTTCGCGCGCTGGGCCGAGGACCGGCGCAGCTATCGCATGGAGTTCTTCTACCGCGAAATGCGGCGCGAGACCGGCATCCTGCTAACACCGGATGGTGAGCCGGAAGGCGGGCAATGGAACTATGATGCGGAGAACCGCAAGCCGCTGCCGAAAGGCTATACCCTGCCGAAACGGCAGCGTTTCGCGCCGGATGCGACGACGCGGGAGGTGCTGGATCTCGTCGCCCGGCGGTTCCCCGACAATTTCGGCGATCTCGAGCCGTTCAGCTGGGCTGTGACACGGGCGGATGCGCTGGTGGCGCTGGAGGAATTCATCAGCCACTCCCTGCCCCGCTTCGGCGATTATCAGGACGCGATGAAGCAGCAAGCCCCTTTCCTGCATCACGGGCTGATCGCGCCCTATCTGAATATCGGCCTGCTGGGCCCGCGCGAAGTGTGCGCCGCTGCCGAGGCGGAATATCGCGAAGGCCGCGCGCCGCTGAACGCGGTGGAGGGCTTCATCAGGCAGATTCTCGGCTGGCGGGAATATGTGCGCGGCCTCTACTGGCACCGCATGCCGGACTATGCGGAGAGCAACGCGCTGGACGCGCGCCGCCCGCTGCCCTGGTTCTACTGGAGCGGCGAGACCAGGATGAACTGCCTCAGCGAGGTCATCGGCCAGACCCGGCAGCATGCCTATTCGCACCATATCCAGCGGCTGATGGTGACCGGCAATTTCGCGCTGCTGGCCGGCATCGACCCGAAACAGGTGGAGGAGTGGTATCTGGCCGTCTATGCCGATGCCTTCGAGTGGGTGGAACTGCCCAACACCCACGGCATGGCGCTGTTCGCCGATGGCGGCATCATGGCCAGCAAGCCCTATGCGGCGTCGGGTGCCTATATCGACCGCATGTCGGATTTCTGCGGACACTGCGCCTACAAGGTGAAGCAGAAGAGCGGCCATGAGGCCTGCCCCTTCAACTATCTCTACTGGGCCTTCCTGATCCGCAACGAGAAGGCGCTGAAGGGCAATCCGCGCCTGGCCATGCCCTACCGCACGCTGGCGAAATGGCCGGTGGAACGGCTCAGCGCCATCACCCGCGAGGCGGAAAGCTTCCTCAATAGCCTCGACGCCTCTTGACCTTCCCGTTGCGGGAAGCCCTATCTCGGAACGATCCGACAGGAAAGGAGAGAGGAATGGCGTTGTTCAAGGTTACCGGCATGAGCTGCGGCCATTGTGTGAAGGCGGTCGAAAACGCCGTGCATGAGGCCGCCCCGCAGGCGACGGTCAGCGTCGATCTGGCCGCCGGGACGGTGCGCACGGACGGCATCGCCCCTGACGCCGCGAAGGCCGCCATCGAAGAGGCCGGCTATGAGGTGACGGACACGCTGGAATCAGCGTGACGATGAATCGGAACCGCTGGCTCGCCCTCGGCGCCCTGTTGCTTCTTGTGGCCGCCGGCGGTGCCGCCTGGCAGTTCGCCGCCCCTTCTCCAGCGTCTGGCGCCATACCGCCCATCGATCCCGGCAATACGGAACAGGTCGCGCTGGGGCGCGATGTCTATGCCGCGCAATGCGCCGCCTGCCATGGGGCGCAACTGGAAGGCCAGCATGACTGGCAGACAAGGTTGCCGAATGGCAGGCTGCCGGCCCCGCCGCACGATGCCAGCGGCCATACCTGGCACCATCCCGACAGCCAGCTTTTCGCCATCACGAAATACGGCATCGGCCCCTTCGCGCCGCAAGGCTATCAGAGTGACATGCCAGCCTTCGAGGGGGTGCTGAGCGACGCCGAAATCGCCGCCGTGCTGGCCTTCATCAAGAGCACATGGCCGCGGGAAATCCGTCAGCGCCATGACAGCCTTAACCGAAACGCAACGAAGTAAATACAGCGCCAGTTTTCTTGATGAAAACGAGTCGCCCCAAGAAATATGTCATGATTTATTTATAGTATAAATAAAAACAATCATTACACACTATCGGAATAAGTAACTATACAAATTCAAATATTCAACGCCATGTTGTTGACATTATTCAAGGTGCGTGCATAATTACCCTTGGGTATATATGGAAATATCCCTTTGGAAGATTGAATTCTGAAAAATCCGCCATGCTCTGGCGGATTTATTTTTTAACCGATTGTCAGGACCCTGCTGTCAGTAGCGCGCGTGGCTCCGGGCCGCGCCAGCCAGCCGAAACCGAGGGAGTGATTTGGCGCCTTGTGCCGCCCCCGACGCACCCCGCCATTGGCCTGATCAGGGTCCCGACCAAAAAAGGAGGGGACATTGAGCTCCGAAACCTACGAGACGCCACCCGATGGCGACGTCCAGCAGATTGAGACCGACTACGAGGTTGGCCAGGACAATATCCAGCCCAGCATCGGTCCGTTCGGGCTGGACATCCATAATCCGGTCTTCCTGATCTCGGGCCTGACCATTGTCGCCTTCGTCTTCCTGGCGCTGGCGCTGCCGGGCCTGGCGGCTGACTTCTTCGGCTGGCTGCGGCCGGCCATCACCTCGACCTTCGACTGGTTCTTCCTGCTGTCGGCCAACATCTTCGTGCTGGTGTGTCTGGTTATCGTCGTTTCCCCGCTCGGGCGGGTACGCATCGGCGGCACCGAGGCGACGCCGGATTATTCCTATGCCACCTGGTTCGCGATGCTGTTCGCTGCCGGCATGGGCATCGGCCTGATGTTCTTCGGTGTGTCCGAGCCGATCTCGCACTTCTCCGCCTCAGTCGCGGAAGGGGCGGGCGGTCCTGACAGCTGGGCACCGCTGGCCGGTGCTGCCGGTGATCCGGTCGAGGCACAGCGCCTTGGCCTTGCCGCCACCATCTTCCACTGGGGCCTTCACCCCTGGGCGATCTATGCCGTGGTCGCGCTTGCGCTGGCGTTGTTCAGCTTCAACAAGGGGCTGCCGCTTAGCATGCGCTCGATCTTCTACCCGGTCTTCGGCGAGCGTGTCTGGGGCTGGACCGGCCATGTGATCGACATCCTGGCGGTGTTCGCCACCCTGTTCGGCCTTGCCACCTCGCTGGGTATCGGCGCCGAGCAGGCCAATGCTGGCCTCGAATTCCTGTTCGGCGTGCCGGAGGGCGAAACCTCCAAGGTGCTGCTGATCATCGGCATCACCGGCATCGCCACCATCTCCGTGCTGGCTGGCCTCGACAAGGGTGTCAGGCGGCTGTCGGAGGTCAACATGGTGCTGGCCGCCCTGCTGTTGCTGTTCGTCATCTTCGTCGGCCCGACGACGGTGATCCTGTCGGACTTCTTCGGCAATCTTGGCGCCTATGCCGAGTATCTGCCGGCGCTGTCCAACCCGTTCGGCCGTGAGGATGCCAATTTCAGCCAGGGCTGGACGGCCTTCTACTGGGCCTGGTGGATTTCCTGGTCGCCCTTTGTCGGCATGTTCATCGCCCGTGTGAGCCGTGGCCGCACGGTGCGGGAGTTCATCATCTGCGTGCTGATCATCCCGTCCATCGTTTCGGTGCTGTGGATGACCGCCTTCGGTGGCACTGCCGTGCACCTGATCGTGGACCAGGGCTATCAGGCGGTGGCCGACGCGGCGCTGGAGCTGAAGCTGTTCGTCATGCTGGAGGCGCTGCCGCTGACGGCAATCGCCTCCTTCATCGGCATCGTGCTGGTGATCGTGTTCTTCGTCACCTCGTCGGATTCCGGCTCGCTGGTGATCGACACCATCACCGCTGGCGGCAAGACCCATGCACCGAAGCCGCAGCGTGTGTTCTGGTGCGCCTTCGAGGGGCTGGTGGCGATTGCCCTGCTGCTGGGTGGCGGATTGACAGCGCTACAGGCGGCAGCGGTCTCGACCGGCCTGCCCTTCACGCTGGTGCTGCTGCTCGGCTGCTACGCCCTGTTCAAGGGGCTGGCAAGCGAGCCACGCGGCTGACGATCCAGACCTAAGCGTCTGAAGAACCCCCGTCAGGTTATGTCTGGCGGGGGTTTTTCGTTCCCGATGGGATATCGCGCGCAATGCCCTATCTTGTGCGCCATGGAAGTCGCCAGCGCAATCGGGCTTGCCCGGTCCCTCGTCCAGTACCGGCTGAACCTGCCGAAGCAGCGTCGGCTGCGCCGTCTGTACGGCCAGTTCGTGAGGCCGGGCGATCTGGCCTTCGATGTCGGCGCGCATCTGGGCGACCGGACATGGGCCCTGCGTGCGCTGGGCTGCCGGGTGGTGGCGGTGGAGCCGCAGCCGCTGCCCGCGCGGTTCCTTGACTGGCTCTATGGCGCAGCAGCGGATGTGGCGCTGGAGAGCTGCGCGCTGGGGGCCGAGCCCGGCACGGCGGAGCTGCTGATCAGCCGCCGCCATCCGACCGTCTCCAGCCTGTCCGACGGCTGGGTCGAACAGGCCAGGGCGAGCGACGGGTTCAGGCGCGTCAGCTGGGACCGGCGGGTGACGGTCGCGGTCGAGACGCTGGACGGGCTGATTGCGCGGCACGGCCTGCCCGCCTTCTGCAAGATCGACGTCGAGGGGTTCGAGTGCGCGGTGCTGCGCGGCCTTTCCCGGCCAATCCCGGCGCTGTCCTTCGAATTCCTGTCCGCCCGGCCCGACCTCACCGAGGACTGCCTGAAGGAGGCGGCCCGCATCGCCCCTTACCGCTGCAACATTGCCTATGGGGAGAGCCTGCGGCTGGCCCTGCCGGACTGGCCAGAGATCGCCGATTTCCGGGCCGTTCTCCGCACACTGCCGCCGGAAATCGCCTCCGGCGATATCTATCTTCGCCTGCCCCGGCCCTAAAAAATCCGGCCCGGCATGGCCATATCGGGTCAAATCCGATAGGTTTGACATACGCATGCTGCGTATTGCGCAGATCGACAGACAAGACCAGGAGTAAGAATATGAGTGCAGCCAAAGCCGGCGATACGGTTCGCGTCCACTATACCGGAACCATTGCCGACGGCTCGACCTTCGACAGCTCGGTCGGCAATGAGCCGATCCAGTTCGTCATCGGCGAGGGCCGGGTGATTCCCGGTTTCGAACAGGCTGCCGTTGGCCTGACCCCGGGCGAAAGCCGGACCGTGACCATTCCGGCCGGCGAAGCCTATGGCGAGCACCGGGCCGACCTGGTGCAGGAGGTGGAGCGCGCCTCCCTGCCGGCCGAGATCGAGTATGCCGAGGGGCTGCAGCTGCAGGCGCAAGGGCCGAACCAGCAGCCGCTGATGCTGACCGTCACCTCGGTAACCGACGAGACCATCACGCTGGATGCCAACCACCCGCTGGCTGGCAAGGACCTGACCTTCGACATCGAGCTGGTCGAGATCGTTTGATCCCACCTTCCAGCGTAAATACAGAAGCCCCGGCCCCGCGCCGGGGCTTTTTGCTGCCGAAAGCACTCTTTACTGTCACCCCCGGGCTTGACCCGGGGGTCCAGGGGCGGTGCTCAGCCTGGATCATCTTAGAACGGGGCTCCTGGATTGCCGGGTCAAGCCCGGCAATGACAATAGCAAGGCGGGTTGCACCTCCCAATCAGCCCCTTACCGCCCCGCCCTTGGATGCGCCATGCGGTGGACCGATTGCAGCCGCGCGCCATCGACCTCGGTATAGCGCTGGGTGGTGGAGAGCGAGGCATGCCCCAGCAGTTCCTGGATGGCGCGCAGATCGCCGCCGCCGGCCAGCAGGTGCGTTGCGAAACTATGGCGCAGCGCATGCGGCGTCGCCGTCTCCGGCAGCCCCAGCGCCAGCCGCAGCTTCTGCATCAGCCCCTGCGCAATACGCGGGTTCAGCGGCCCGCCACGGGTACCGAGGAACAGCGGTGTCGCCACGTCGCCGGCATGCGGGCACAGCGCCAGATAGGCCGATATCGCCTCGGTGACCGCCGGCAGCACCGGCACGACGCGTTGCTTGTTGCCCTTGCCGGTAACCCGCATGACGCCATCCGTGGGCACCGATCCGCGCGTCAGCGACAGCGCCTCCCCCAGGCGCAGCCCGCAGCCATAGAGCAGCGTCACCAGTGCGGTGTCACGGGCGATCACCCATGCCTCCGCCTCGGGCGCGGCGACAATGTCCACCGCGCCGACCAGCACATCGGCCTCCGCCTCGCTCAGCGCCTTGGGCACCGCATGCGGCAGCTTGGGCGTGCGGACATTATGGATCGCGGCGTTGGCCAGTCGCCCATGGCGCTCCAGAAACCGGAAGAATCCGCGCACCACGGAAAAGGCGCGCGCGGTTGAGGTGCGGGCATAATCCTCATTGGCGCGGGCGGCGAGATAGGCACGGAAATCGGCGGCGCGCAGCGCCTCAAGGTCGGTCAGGCCGACAGCATTGCCAAGATGGCCCGACAGGAAGCCGATGAAGGCCGCCAGGTCGCGTCCATAGGCCTCCACCGTATGCGGGGAGGCGCGCTTTTCGTCAGATAGCCATTGCTGCCAGTCGGCGATGGCGGCGGCAAGGTCGGGTGCGGCGCTGAAGCCGGTCGCCGCCGCAGCCTCCCGGCCTATTCCGCCGGCAGGTCGAGCCATAGCCGCACGCAGCCCGCCATGGCCCGGGACAGGAACAGCAGCAATTCCGTCCCCAGCCCGGGATGGAAGGCATCGGGGTCGCGCGCGCCCAGCACCAGCAGGCCGTTCGGCGCCTTGCTGGAGAAATGCAGCCGCACCATCGCGTCGGACCGAATCAGGCTGGCAAGCCCGCCGAAGACCTCGGGGTCACCATCAATGTCATTGCGCAGCCGCACCGGCTGGCCGCTGCCCATCAGCTCGTCGATGGAGCCTTCGGCCAGGATGCGCACGCCGGCCATGCGGTCGCCCGCCAGCAGGAAGCCGTTGGTCTCCACGCACAACGCCACCGCATCGACATTCAGCATGATGGCGAGGTCGCTAGTGACGATCTCGATCAGATGTTCGAAGCTGGTGGCGTTCATCATCGCCAGCACCGCCTCATGCGCGCGGGCCTGGTTGGCGGCGTTGGCACGCACCGTGGTGATCAGGTGCTGGTGCTGCTCGGCCAGCCGGGCGAGTTCGCCGCGCTGGCGCTGCACCAGAAAATATTGCAGGTCCACCACCCCGTCCCCATTGTCCCGCGTCGGCGGCGTCAGCACGTTGGCAAGGTGCGGATGCTGGACCAGGAAATCGGGATGCTTGCGCAGATAGCCATCGACCTCGGCGGCCGACAGCGGACGCGGGCCGGGCTGCACCGCTTCGGGGGAAGCGGTGCCGGCGCTGCGGGCGGTGCGGCTTTCCTCGGTCATATGGCCTCAGTCATCGGGGTGATGTCCCTGTCATCGTCCTTAAAGGATCGACTGGCCGGTCTTCTGCCAGTCGGCAAGGAAGGCCGCGAGGCCCTTGTCGGTCAGCGGATGGTTGAACAGCTGGCGCAGCGTCGAGGGCGGCACGGTGCAGACATCGGCCCCCAGCTTGGCGGCATCGACCACATGCACCGGGTTGCGGATCGAGGCGACCAGCACCTCGGTCGTGAAGGCCGGGTAATTGGCGTAGATCTGCACGATATCGGCGATCAGTTCCATGCCGTCCTGGCCGATATCGTCGAGCCGGCCGACGAAGGGCGAGACGTAGGTTGCGCCCGCCTTGGCGGCGAGGATCGCCTGCGCGGCGGAGAAGCACAGCGTGACGTTGGTCCTGATGCCTTCGTCGCTGAAGGTCTTGCAGGCCTTCAGGCCGGCCTGCGTCAGCGGCACCTTCACCACCACATTGTCGGCGATGCCGGCGAGGTAGCGGCCCTCGGCGACCATGCCGTCAGCCTCGGTGGCGGTGACCTCGGCGCTGACCGGGCCGGGCACGATGGCGCAGATCTCGGCGATGACATCGGCCATCTTGCGGCCGCTCTTGGCGATCAGCGACGGGTTGGTGGTGACGCCGTCCAGCAGGCCGCTGGCGGCCAGCTCGCCAATCTCGGCGGTATCGGCGGTATCGACGAAGAATTTCATCGAGTAAGACTATCCTCAACATCGGAAATGACTTTATGGGTCGGGCAACGCTCGCATCCGGCCCTGCTCAGCGCTAAACCTACCGCATGACGAACGAAACGGCTAGGCCCGCCGCCGCACCGCAGCACGAGCTTTTACCGCGCCCCGGGCAACCGGCAGGCCGCGCGACCGTGCTGCTACCGCTTCCGGTGGGAGACGGCTAGGGCGACGGGGTGCCGGGCGGCGGGGCACTGGAAGC